>JBEKOS010000065.1:0-12853 GCA_049521535.1 Terriglobales bacterium
CTTGCTAAAATACGCGGTAATCGGACCGGAAGGGGCCGGACCTGCGTGATCGGTCGACTGATTTCCCACTACCGGATTCTGGAGAAGCTGGGCGGCGGCATGGGTGTCGTCTATAAGGCCGAGGATGTCAACCTGGAACGCTAGGTCGCCCTCAAGTTCCTGCCCGAAGGCGCTCTCCAGGACGCGCTGGCGCTGGAACGATTCAAGCGCGAGGCCCGTGCAGCCTCGGCGCTCGACCATCCCAACATCTGCACGATTTACGAAATCGACGAGCATGAAAACCAGCCGTTCATCGCCATGCAATACCTGGAAGGCCAGACGCTGAAACACTGCATCGAAACCAAGTCGTTCAAGAGCGACGAAATTCTTGACATCGCCATTCAAATCGCCGACGGCATGGAAGCGGCGCATGCCAAGGGCATTGTCCATCGCGACATCAAGCCGGCGAATCTGTTCCTTACCAATCGCGGGCAAGTCAAAATTCTGGACTTCGGCCTCGCGAAGTCACTCCGGCGCGAGGCCAAGCCGGGCCATCTGGACTGGCCCACCGCCTCCGTTGATCCGGATCATCTCACCAGTCCCGGCGCGACGATGGGGACGGTGGCGTACATGTCGCCAGAACAGGCGCGGGGCGAGAACCTTGACGCGCGCACCGATCTGTTCAGTTTTGGCGCGGTGCTTTATGAAATGGCGACGGGACGGAACCGCCGCGCCATTTGCTGCAGCAGCAGCTCACCGCAAATTCCTCGGACACGCCGGTGACCGACGCGACGATTTCGCCGGATGGGAAGTACCTGGTTTACGGCGACAAGCTAGGCGTCCATTTGCAACTCATCGAGACGAAGGAGACGCAGGACGTGCCGCCACCGCCGGGGACCAGGGGTGCGGAGAGTTATTGGACCCAGACCGATTGGTTTCCCGACTCCACGCATTTTCTGGCAACTCTCAGTGTGCCGGGAAAAACCCAGACCTGGTGGTCGGTTCCGATTTTGGGCGGCATTCCCCAGCAGTTAGAGGAGGAAAACTATCTGGGCACGCCAGGTGTGTCGCCCGACGGATCTACCTTCCTTTACTCAAAGAGGAATGGGGATGTTGAGGAACTATGGCTCATGGGTTCCCACGGAGAGCCACCCCGCAGGGTTTTGACTTCGGGAAAAGACTCCGAATTTGCAGGGGCGGCCTGGTCGCCATCCAGCAAGCGCATCGCATTCCTGCGCTGGCGGAGAAATGGCGCGAGGACGCTGGAAGCCTGCGATCTGAATGGCGGCAGCCTGACAACCGTTCTGGCAGCCGACAAGGTAAGTGACTTTGGCTGGGTTTCCCCCGGGCGGATCATCTATTCTCGGAGTGGCGAGGGCGCCAACGCCGGGGCTCAGAACCTATGGGAGATCGAAGTTGATCCAAACAGGGGCATAGCACGCGAACAGCCGCACCAGTTCACCGATTGGTCGGGATTCGAAGTCGCTCAGTTGACCGCCACCGCCGACGGCCGGCGCCTGGCTTTTCTTCGGCGCACAGGCCGGACCACTGTGCTGGTCGGAGACTTGGCCGACCATGGGGCTCGCTTTCTGAATCCTCATCGATTGACCGCGGACGATTACTGGAATGAACCGCATGCCTGGACGCGTGACTCCCGGGAGGTTATCTATCGTTCTGAACGGACAGGCAGGCGGGAAATCTACCGGCAAGCCCTTGATGGGAGCCCCTTCGTGTTGTCTACCCGTCGGCCAACCTGGTGGGAATGGGCCCGCCCCGGCTCAGTCCGGACGGGGAATGGATAATCTTTCAGGCTGAGCCGGGCAATTCTCCGAAGGAAACTCCGCCCAGTCTCTATCGCGTGCCCGTGAGCGGCGGCACTCCTCTCCGGCTATTTGAGGTCAAGGGCCTGGCTGGATATTCATGTGCCGGACCCGCAACGCGTCTGTGCGCTTTCGCAACGCTCACCGAGGACAAGCGGACTTTGACTATTACAGGTTTCGATCCCCTGGCCGGCAAGGGGGAGGAACTGTTGCAAGTCGCGCTCGCCCCCGGGCTTTATTGGTGGGCATGGGAACTGTCGCCGGATGGTGCCCAGGTTGCACTTGTAGAAACCATCCCCAAAGCCGGCGAGAACGACGCCTCGGCCGGTGCCGAGATTCGCCTGCTGCCATTTCACGGCGGGGAGGGGAAAGTAATACCGCTCAAAGGATATGGATACCCAGTTTCGGTCGACTGGGCTCCTGATTCCAAAAGTATGTTTGTGGGCGGCTGGAAAGCGCGAGCCCCATCCATTTTGCACGCTGATTTGAACGGCGTCGTGCAATCCACTTGGCAGGCTCCTGAGCATAACTATGCAATCTGGGGCATCCCTTCACCGGATGGCCGCCACCTCGCCGTAGTCGGCGGAAGTACAGATTCAAATGTGTGGATGATTGAAAACTTCTGACGGCAAGAGTGCCAGCTGGGTCTTGTGTTGCCTCCGCCGATTTGAATACGCGGAATTCCCGCACTTGGGCTGTGCGACATCGCCGGGAACTTAACCTCTAGACTCGACGTAGAATACATTGCCGAGGTATGGGCCACGCCAATTAGGAGAAGAATGATGCGAGGATTTGGATTTGTCATCCTGGGGATGTGTCTGGCGGTTGCGCCTTTCGCGCGCGCCGATCAATGGTCGAAGACCTACACCATCACCGGAAAGCCGGACCTGCGCGTCGAAACCAGCGACGCGAATATCCACGTGGACACCTGGGACCAAAGCACCATCGAAGCCAAGGTCACGACGGAACGCTACAAGATCGGCGAGCATGGCATCCGGATCGAGGAGCACCAATCCGGAGATGCGGTAGGCATCGAGGTGCACTATCCGCACGAGACCCACCTGCTCACTTTCAATATTCACAATGCTCGCGTTGAGATCGAAATCCACATGCCGCGGGAAGGCACGCTCAACCTGCGGACCGGCGACGGCCATATGCAGGTCAGCAATTTCAAGGGCGACATGAAACTGGAAAGCGGTGATGGTCACCAGGAACTTGAAGGGGTCGACGGAACGCTCCAGGCGCGCGCCGGAGACGGCCATATCACCGCCGCGGGGCGATTCGACGTGCTCGATCTGCACACCGGCGATGGCCGCATTGACGTGAGCGCTTTGCCGGGTTCCACGCTAGCTTCCGGCTGGGAGTTGCACACAGGCGATGGCAAAGTCACCCTAAAACTGCCTGATGGTCTTGCCGCGGATGTGGAATTGCACACCAGTGACGGGCACATCACGGTGGACATGCCGCTGGCGGTGGAAGGGCGATTAGGTGAGAAGAATATTCACGGCAAACTCAATGGCGGCGGCAAGCTGCTCACGATCCATACGGGCGACGGGTCGATCCACCTGGAAAAGTCGTAGTTTCGCCGCGGATTCCAAACCTTCACTTGGCCCTGGCAAGCACGAGGGTAAGGTCGTCCGGTTGCTCACCCGCCCCAATCCACTCCGTGACGGAGGTGATTACGGCATCGGTGATCCGGGCTAGGGGCAAACTCCGGTTTTTCTCAATTATTTCGGTAAGGCGGGCTTCGCCAAAATCACCGAACTCGTTTTCCGGCTCGGTAATGCCGTCGCTGTAGGCCACAAAGAGGTCGCCGGGCGCAAGCTCGATGGCCGCCTCATTCCATTGCATTTGGTCAAACAAACCTATGACCGTTCCCCCGGCCTCCAGTCTTTTTACGGTTCCATTCACGCCAACGATGATGGGCGGAAGGTGCCCGCCATTCGAATAGGTGAGACGCCGGGTTTCGCCGTCCCATAATGCCAGAAACAGAGTGGCGTATTTCTCGGGAGGCGTGCTGTGATACACGTGGCGGTTCAGCAGTTCCAAAACCGACGCTGGCGACTGAATGGCGCTGGCGGCGGCAAAGGTATAGCCATCAGCGCCGGCGGCAACATGCGCCGCCGCGCCCGCGGCGAGCAGCCGCTCGGGCGACGGCATGCGGCCGAACTCGTACACACGGACCGCTGAATGAATGGTGGCCATCAGCAACGCCGCGGAAATGCCCTTGCCGCTGATATCGCCCACCGCCAGGCCAAGCTTCTCCGCCCCAAGCATCAGGAAATCATAGTAATCGCCGCTCACCGTGCGTGCGGGGCGGCAAAAGCCATGCACCTCCAGGGTGGCCAATTGGGAAAGTTCGCTTGGAAAAAGCTGCGCCTGCACTTCCTGGGCAATGGCCAGCTCGCTTTCCATGCGTTGTTTTTCTTTTTGCTCGGCAATCAGCTTTTCCAGTGATTCGGTCATGGAGTTGAACGAGGTCTCCAGGTTGGCAAGCTGATCCTGGCCGGTGACCTTGATGCGGTACGCCAGATCGCCACGATTGACATGCTGGGTGGCGTCATGGAGCGCGGCCACCGCCCCCGTCATAGTGCGGGTAATGCGGATGCCGATGATCAGCGCGGCGATTTCAATCGCTGCAAAAATGATAGCGATGATCGCAAGCAGGATGAGGATCAGTCCCGCAAACTCGCCCAAGGCCACGAACAGGCGGCCATACAACAGCGACGGCCGCGTGCTCACCACAAACAAAGTATCGGTGCTTCCTCCTCCCCGCCACTCCAGGACCGGCAGCGCCACTGGAAACACGACCGCGTGGTCCCAACGGCTCCGCGGCGGTGCAAGCTTGCCGCCCTTGACTTCGGAAAGGGTTTCCACCCACTCGTCGGTATATGACGAACGCACATAAACCTTGCCATTCTTGACCTGAAAGTCGCTCCTCTTCTGACCTAGGTTAATGTCAACATCGCTCTTGCCAGGGGCACTACCCCAGTCGGATCGTTCGCTGGCCCCCCCGGATGCGGGTAAGGTTTGGGAATTGGAAACAGCAGGCTGATTGTGGGCGTCGTTGCCCAGTGGCTGAAAATGCCGCGCAGGCAAGGTTCCTGGCGGCGGCTGCTCGCGAGCGTCATTGTCGGGCGCACGCAAGTCGAGCGGGTTGAAACTGACTTCTCCCACTCCCGTGGCAATGCGGGCCAGCAGGCCCTGATCCAGGGGCTCGCTGGCGACCACCGTGAACTCTGTATTGCCGGCGGTGACAGTGGTCCATGCGCGCAGGTGAGTTGTGGTTTCTTCGCCAGCGATCGCGGATGCACTCGTGGACTGCGACTTCGGTGGCAGCGGCACGGGAGTGGAATCGGCCGGCTGGACGTAGGCAACCGGTTTCCCATTCGAGGAAGGTGCCCACACGGTAATCCGGCGGTCGGGAGAATCCATGCGTATGGTTCGGACCGCCTTATCCAGCGGCATTCCCGCCACAACCTGACCGGCCAGGAAACCGGCAGTGGCGCGATTGACTGACTCAAGGCTCTTCAATTCGGACCGCAGATCAGAAGTCACAACAAAAGTGGCGAACTGTCCGGCAAACAGGTATGCGGCCACCAAGCCAATATCCAGCAGCAGTAGCACCGGAATGAGTCCGATAAAGATATAGGTAATAAGTAGTCGCCATCGCAAACGCCACATTGCGACCCGGCGGATCCAGCGCAGCGCCAGGCCAAGGAGGCAAATGAGCAGCAGGAGTCCAACCAAGTAGGCGCCGGCGGAAACATGGAATCCGAACTGAATGACGACCAGCAGCAACTCGAGGAGGGCCAGGTAGAGGCTGAAGCTCGCCAATCGGCTACGTTTGGCCCGCGCGCTGCGCCAGCGCTGCCTGAGAGTTGTGATCGAAAGGCCAGCCATGGCAGAGTCTGATTATATAGAGGCTCCTGGCTGTTGGCTCTTGGGCACCGACTGCCTTTGGCCACTGCTGTTAGAATGCGCAGTTGATGAAAAGCAGCAAGCCCGTCTGCAAAGTTTGCAGCTTACAGTTCACAGTCGTCAGCCGGATTTGGCTGCAAACTCCAAACTGCAAACTGACAACCTGTGTTTTCGCTACTTGTTGCTTGCTGCTGTTTGCCGGTGGGCTGCTGCAGGCGCAGGATCAGGATCAATTGCGCCTGAACGTAGTCAATGCCTGCACACCCGACGAAACGGAAAAGAACGAGATCAGTGCCGCCCTGGCTCACATTCCGGAACATCCTCGATTTACCTCGGATTACGAGATTGCGCGCGGCCATACCAATGACAACAAAGGAGCATCCGACTGGGTGCGATTGCGGCGTGAGTTTTCCGGCAATTCAGCTTTCACCAGCGTGCAATTTCTATTGTCCGTGTCCGGACCCAGCATCGAAGAGACCCTGGTGCTACATCTAAAAGGCAGCAAACCTGGTGAACCGTTGCAAATTTCGCTGGAGCACGAAACCAGCGAGGGTACTGCCGCGGCGGTATTGGCAGCGGGTGCTCCGCCGAACCGGATCCGGCTCGAACGCTACGGCAAGCCGTCCTTGATTCTGGCACGCTGTCCGCAAGCGGACCAACAGGCTTATGAACCGCTGTTTGCTGCCGCCGCTTCCCGGTTTATGCAGTATCGGGCAGCCATGAATGCACGCAGCACGGTTACCGCAGAATTGGCGAAAATGAAGAAGGGCGGTAGTCGATAGTTGTTTGCCGTTTGGCGCGGGCTCCCAGGTGCCATCGACTAACGACCAGCGACCAACGACTGCTTCCGGAGATTCGATTATGGAGATTCGTGACACGGTAATCATTGGCTCGGGTTGTGCGGGCCTGACCGCGGCCATCTACACCGCCCGGGCAAACCTCAAGCCGCTGGTATTAAAAGGCCATGAGCCGGGCGGCCAACTTTCGATAACAACAATGGTGGAGAATTTCCCCGGTTGGCCGGAAGGCGTTCAGGGCCCGGAACTCATCGAGAACATGGAGCGGCAAGCGGTTCGGTTCGGGGCGGAGGTCCGGTCAGGAGTTGTTCACACGGCGGACGTGACTGCCCGGCCCTACCGGCTTCATGCCGATGGCGACGAGATTCACACGCACACCCTGATCATCGCCAGCGGAGCCTCGGCGCGCTGGCTGGGGTTACCCAGTGAGCAGGCTCTGATCGGACACGGAGTTTCGTCCTGCGCCACCTGCGACGGTTTTTTCTTTCGCGGCAAGAACATAACCGTAATTGGCGGCGGCGATTCCGCGATGGAAGAAGCCCTGTTCCTGGCGCGGCTCGCCGGACAGGTTACGCTGATTCACCGCCGCGACGAGTTCCGCGCGTCCAAGATCATGCTGGACCGGGCACGCGCGCATCCCAACATCAAGTTCATGGCCAATACCGTGGTTGATGAGGTGTACGACGTGGAGAAACAGGAAGTGACCGGGCTGAAATTGCGCAACGTGAATACTGGCCACACCCATCTATTTCCCACGAATGCGTTGTTTCTGGGCATTGGCCACATCCCCAATACCAGGCCCTTCCAGGGCCAGCTCGATACCGATGACGATGGCTACATCAAGACCCGTGATTACGTATTCACCGGGGTTCCCGGCGTGTTCGCCTGCGGCGACGTGCAGGACCGTCGCTACCGCCAGGCCATCACCGCGGCCGGCACCGGCTGCATGGCGGCGCTGGAAGTGGAGAAGTTTCTGGAGGAGCACGGGCGGTGAGGCGATTTAAGAGTTAAGATTTTAGATTTCAGAGTGGAAAACGACACAAGCAGAATGTTTACGTTGGATTTCCGCAAATCTTAAATCTGAATTCTTCAATCTTAGATGCTTATGCTGCGGCAATTTTTCATCGCATTATCCAGGAACAAAATCGTACGCCGGTGGGCGGAGAGTTCACGGCTGGGACTGCGTATGTCCAGCCGCTTCGTTGCCGGCACAACTGAGGAACAGGGCATTGCAGCGACACACACGGTCAATGAACTGGGCCTCTCCGTCACCCTAGACCATCTGGGCGAGAACGTAACCAATGCGGACGAAGCCCGCGCCAGCGCCAAATCGTACCACCAGATGCTAGATGCAATCGGCACTCATGCGCTGGATGCCAATGTCAGTTGCAAGCTCACGCATCTCGGGTTCGACGTTGATGCCGCGCTCTGCAAGGAACTGGTCACCTCCTTGATCGACCATGCCGCCCGTGTTCACAGTTTTGTCCGCGTGGACATGGAAGGCTCACCCTACACCCAGCGCACGCTCGATCTGGTGAAGGAACTGCACCGCGGCAACGGCATCGGCGACGCCGTGGGCACGGTGATCCAGTCCTACCTGCGGCGGAGCGAGGCCGATGTGGAGCAGCTTTGCGCTGAGAAAACTCGCATCCGGCTGGTAAAGGGAGCATACAAGGAACCGCCCGACATTGCCTTCCCCAAGAAGGCGGACGTCGACGCAAGCTTCGTCAAGCTGATGAAAATCATGCTGAAAAGCGGCGTCTATCATGCAATTGCAACGCACGATGAACGGATGATTGCGGATACTATCGCCTTCGCGGACCGGGAGAAAATTCCTCCCGACGCCTTCGAATTCCAGATGCTTTACGGTATACGCCGCGATTTACAAGAGCAACTGGTTCGCGAAGGATGGAGAATGAGGGTCTATATCCCGTTTGGGACCGAGTGGTATCCCTACTTCATGCGCCGCCTGGCCGAGCGCCCGGCAAACGTCTGGTTTATCGCACGAAATATGCTGAGAAAATAGAAGTCAGAAGGAAGTACGGAAGAAGTGGGAAGAAACGCGTCCTTCTGAACGCTGCCGCTTAACTTCTGGCTTCTAGCTTCTGTCTCCTCATTCCTCCCCCAAGCTTCATTAAGCAGAAATCCAGAACCCGCCGCTGGAACTTAGGCTTCGTTTCCAGCCCCTTCGGCAGGCCGCTGCTCTTCATTTCAGCGGCAATTGCACGGTTGTTCTGATCGATATATTCTCTGATTTTTTCTCCCGGCTCGCCCCGCCAGGCTGACTCAAAATCCGCAAGATATTCCTGATAGGATTTGAACCGTTTCGACTGGCCCCTGCCAAGCGTCTTGTTGAGTCCCTTTCCTGAAAACCGATCCCAAGGTACGAACATTTTGGGCCTGAGGAAGGCCGCCGTTTCCGACACCACAGAAATGAGGCGCTGGGGAGGCTTGTGGGAACTGAAGCGACGCCGCAAGTCCCGGTCGACAGTGTCAATGGCTTTCCCGCTATCGTCCTGAATGGCTTTCGCCAGTGTGGCCATCAGAGCCTTCCGAAATTCGTCGTGTAGTCCTTCTTTTATGTTGCGCTCAAACGCGAATTCGTGCAGATACGAAGCAAACCGCTTCTCTCCGAAAAGCGGATTGGATTTCAGATCGGAGTTGTCGTGTTCATAGATGTCCCGGTTTTCCGCCCAATGCTTGCGAGTGGCCTTGATCCGTTTCGCTATTTGCTTGTCCTTGAAAAGATTCCCTGGCGTGGCCCCTTTTGGTGCAGCCTTGGCTCTTTCGGCCATATTCCCTCCCGTTCGTGAAGCTGTGCATTTACAGCTTAACAAAGCATCTATCGCTCATAAAGCTCTACTGAGGCGGTCTGGGCACGTCCATCACCGGCGGGCGCGCGGCACCAGGACCAACATTGAGGTCGGTCATGCCGCGCATAATCTGGAGTTCCTGGCTGGAGTACTTACTGCGATACTCGGGCGAGTTGAGATAGCGTTCGCGCGCTTCGGGTGGCATAGCGCGCAGGTTGCGCACCGCGCCGCGCACGGCGGTGCGACGGTCTTCCGGCAGCGACTGCATCTGATTGAAGAGCCCTCGCGCCTGCTGCTGCTGCGCCGGCGTCATATGGTTCCAGGTGTCAACGCGCTGGATGAGCTGGTTCTGGCGCTCCGGAGGCAGACTGTTGAAGTGTTGCAAACGGTTGAGTAATTGCTGCTGTCTTTGCGGGGGCAAATTTCTGAAATTCGGGTCGTGGCTGAGGGCCCGCTGTTGCTCCGCTGGCGTCATGTTTCTCAGGTTGCGCAGGCCGTCGCCCGGATGCGGGCGGGCCACACTATTGCCGCCGGAGCCGCTCTGCCAGGAGTGTGGCACGGGTCCGGCTTGATAAGGCGAACCGGGAGGACGAGTGCCCATCGGCGGCGCCCCATGGCCCGCACCCGGCGCCTGTGCGGACCGGTATTGGGGTTGAGGACCGGCCTGCCTTGCCTGCTGCGGTTGTCCGCTGTGTGAAAAACTTTGCCGCATCGCTGGATACGTATGCGATCTGCTACTCCACCCCATTGCGTGCCCCATCTTTTGCGGTGCAGCGGCGGCGGCGCCGCTCAGCAGGGCAGTCAGAAACACCACGATAATGGAGTTGCGCGCGTTCACTGTAATCTCTTCTCGCTACGGGTTGGCGCTCTGGGCCTGCGCTTCGTCCGGTGACAGATCATCCAACAGATCAAAGTTAGCCAGCAGTTCGTGGTTCTTGTCGAGCTCCTGCAAATCGCCTACGGCGGTGCCGGGCTGAACCTGGCCTTGAGATACGACCTGCGATGGCGGTGCGGCGGGATAGTACAAGAGACCGCCGATGACCAGCAGCACGGCCATGGCCGCCGCCAGTGCGGGCTTGCGCAGCCAGC
Organism: Terriglobales bacterium; assembly: GCA_049521535.1. Classification (GTDB taxonomy): domain Bacteria; phylum Acidobacteriota; class Terriglobia; order Terriglobales; family Acidobacteriaceae; genus CAZUCM01. The sequence continues at coordinate 10,420 of JBEKOS010000065.1, forward strand.
CAAACCAACTGTGCGGAAGCGCAGCCGCTTCGCGCAGACGCGCTCCCAGGCGGGTATCGAAATACGGCGACGGTTCCGGCGGCTGCCATTCGTCCAGCAGGGCCATCGTGCTGCGCAGAGATTCCAAATGCTCCGAACAAGCCCTGCAAGCACGCAGATGCTCCGCCACCTCCGGGGCAGCCTGTTGCCCCGAAGCTACGTCCATCAGTTGCTCACCGATATCATTGCACTTCATCACAACCTCATCTGCCGGCCCCCTCGTCAGGCTGGCGTTACTTCCCTAGATAAATTGCTTTAAGCGTTCCCGCAAGGTCTCATAAGCCCGAAACAGCAGCGACTTGGTCGCCGCTTCGCTCAGATGCAAAACCTCTCCGATATTGCGGTAATCCATACCCTGGTACTTATGCATGATCACCGCCATGCGCTGCCGTTCCGGCAGCACCTGAATATGCTGCCGAATGGCCGCCAGCCGCTCGCGGCGCAACAGTTCATGCTCCACATTGGGACGGCCATCGGCCACATCCACGGTCATGCCCGTATCGGTATCGGGCTCATCCAGGCTTACCGTCACTTCGGCCCGCTCATGGCGCGTATCGCGCGTATGGTTCACGGCCAAATTCGTGGCTATGCGGTATAGCCAGGTTGAGAATTTTGCGTCCGCCTTATAAGTCTCGCGCGACCGGTACACGCGGAGAAATACTTCCTGCGCCAGTTCCTCGGCCACGGCGGAGTTGTGGGTGCTGCGGTACATGAATCCAATCATGGCGCGGCGGTACTTCTCGACCAGGTAATTGAAGGCGCCATCATCGCCGGCGCGAACCCGCAGCATGACCTCGGCGTCGCTCAGTTGATCCAGCGGAAACGCCTGAATCAGGGTCCCGGCGCGGTCGTCGTGGCCCGTGGTGTGCGCCAGCATGCCTCGATCAATGGCCAGACTGCTCACACTGGTAGAAACCCCTTCGCCTTTAGAAAGTTGCGTACTCTTGTCGGACTCCTCAGGCGTCATGGGACTCAATTCCAAGGGGTTGCGTGGCAGATGTTTCCAGGGACCAAGTCCAGGGTCCCATCTACCCCCGCTATTATCCTCGATTATGGGAGAAATCGAAACCTCTGCGTTTTGAACCCATTGGCGCACGAACCAAGAGCCGGCAGGCAACCGCCAACGTGAACTACAATCAGCAATCGGGGGATCTTATGAACCGCGTCGTACATTTTGAACTGGGCGCAGAATCGCCCGAACGGGCGGGCAAGTTTTACCAGGAAATCTTTGGCTGGAAAATCGATCTCTGGCCGGGAGCGCAACCGTATTGGCTTGCCACCACCGGACCCGACTCGGAGCGCGGCATCAACGGCGGCATCATGCGCCACGCGGATGGTCAACCACGCACGGTCAACACCATCCAGGTGGAATCGATCGAGGAATATGGCGCCAAGGTCACGCAGCATGGCGGGGAGGTCGTAGTACCAAAATTCCCAATACCCGGCGTGGGTTGGTTGGCTTACTGCAAGGATACAGAAGGCAACCTTTTCGGCATCCACGTGCAGGACGCGAGCGCTAAATAAACCGAGCGACGGTTCCCTCCAGGCTTTTACGCTGCGACTGTGGAACCAGCGGTCAACGGCACAGAAGCGACTCTAGTCCGCCGATTAGCCGACGCGCAGCGACGGCTTGAAACTAGGCCCGGCTTTCAAGCCGGGGATGGCGACGCGGTAGAATAGTCAGTCCTGTAAGGACGGCTAGATTTCCAGACCGAGGTCGGAGCTAATCAATGTCAAAACCGGCGGGCAAAACCTTCCAGCAGATGTGGAAGCAGATGGACCATGAGCAGCGGCGGCGGGCCGCAAAAGGCTTCTTCTCCGCCACCGAGCAACTCATGGAGCAGCGAGCCGTGACTAACATCATTGCCGCCAGACTTAACCTGCGGCCACAGACAGCGGCCAAACTCCCTCCGGAAAAAAAGGCCAACTATCTGGCGGGAATTTCTTCGCTGGACGAGCATCTGGTGGGTGCGCTCGTTAGGGCTGAACTATTCTCCCAACACAAGCCAATGCTCGCGATGTTTCTCGATGAACTCCAAATTCCCCACAAGGAGGGCGCCATTTCCGTGGAGTCCGTTCCGCCTCCGTCGGCTGAGGCCTTAAATGCCGCAGCGGAGAAGATCCGAGCAACATTCGACCCGGCAGCGGTAGAGTTCTATTTTTCAGCGCTTCTTGCAAGTGATCCGGTCACATGGGCGAACCTGGGGAGCGATCAGCAGTCAGCCATCCAAGATCCGCCGAATAACAATTAGGCACATATCGCACATAGGATTTCAGCCAGCGTTTTAGAATCACCGAAGCACACTTGCCTCTAGAGTCAGAACAAATACTTAACTCCCAACTGAATCTGCCGAGGCGGCCGATTGCCGTATGCATTCTGTGAAAGAATAGTGCC
>JBEKOS010000066.1:0-14062 GCA_049521535.1 Terriglobales bacterium
GTCAACCATGTCGAAAATGCCGGCGCCGATGATTACCAATCCTGCGTAGATGAACATGCGCCGCTGGTTGTCGGCATTGGCGAAGCCAAACAGGACTGCCGCCGCAATATTGATGACCAGGCCCATAAAGGTCAGCACATTCGGGGAAATGCGAGTCAGGGCCAGCCCGTGCACAATTTTATACAGGATGTTGCCGCAAACCTTCCCGACAATACTGGTCCAGGTCATGCTTCTCCGCCGCCAGAAATGGTACTAGACTCTAGTCCGGCCGCTTCCTCATCATGGACGGTCATCAGCGACAAGACCTCCATTTCGCGCTTCCCGTTGGGGGTGACCACCGTTGCGACATCCCCGACTTTCTTGCCGATAAGCGCGCGCCCGATGGGCGAGCTGGTCGAGATCAGCCCCTTGCTGACATCAGATTCCTCGCTGGTCACAAGCTTGTACGCAATCTCCTCTTCCTTGGTCGAATCGTAGACTTTCACCGTGGAGCCCAGGCCCGTACGGTCCCTCGGGATATTGCTCATGTTGATCAGCGACAGATCAGCCATGCGCTTCTTGAGCTGACCCAGGCGCGCTCGCACAAATTCCTGGCGCTGCTTGGCCATGTGGTATTCCGCATTTTCGCTCAAGTCGCCCAGGGCCACGGCCCGTTTCAGTTCCCGCGGCAATTCATAGCTCAGCTCGTGCTCGAGCGTCTCAATCTCCGCTTGCAGTTTCATTTTGATGTGTTCCGGCATGTTTGAATACTACGGGACCGGCAAGCAATCGCCTGAGGCATAGGCACTTCCTTCCGCCCCAACTTGATGCGGTAAGGAATCAACAGGGGTCCCACCCGCAGATTATAAACCGGAAGGGGGAGCTCCAGTAGTCAGCCGACGGGCGCGGGTCAAATGACTCCCATCTCCAGTTATCCTGTAGAGTATGCGTTCTGCCCCCCCCAGCGGAGAAGCGCCTACGCTCCGACCGACCTCTGCTTTCATCAGGGCACTACCCAAAGCCGAATTGCACCTGCACCTCGAAGGCGCCATCGATCCGGCTACGCTGACTGAATTGGCTGGCAACCGGGGCCAGCAGCTCGATCCCGCCATGGTTCGCGGATGGTATGGCTACACCGACTTCACTGGCTTTCTCCAGTGTTTTCGGGCGATCACCAACTACCTGGAAACGCCGGAAGACTACGAACTGATTACCTACCGTCTGATGCAGCGCCTCGCGGCCGAAAACGTGTTGCACGCTGAGGTATATGTGTCGGTGGGCGCTTGCCTATGGTGGGGGCGCAACTTCGACGAAATCTTTCTGGGTCTGGAGCGCGGCCGGGTGCGTGGTGAGCGTGATTTCGGAGTGTCGCTGTATTGGATTTTCGACGCAGTTCGGCACTTCGGAGCGGAAATGGCGATGTGCGTAGTGGAGTCCGCAGTCGGGCTGAAGCACCACGAAAGTATCATCGGATTCGGAATTGGCGGAGACGAAAGCCGCGCCGGGCCGGAACTTTTTCCCGAGGTTTACGCGTTTGCAACGCAGAACGGCCTGCGGCTGACTTGCCACGCCGGAGAAACCATGGGCCCGGAATCCGTTTGGGGAGCTATACGGATGCTTAAGACGGAGCGCATAGGTCATGGTTTGACATGCTGGAAGGATCCCGACCTGATAGCCCACCTAGCAGAGAAACAAATCCCGATAGAGGTTTCCGTAACCAGCAATCTTCGTACGGGATGCATCTCGGCGCTCGCAGAGCACCCGGTCAGAGACTACTTCGATAAGGGGCTATTGGTCACGCTAAATACGGACGATCCGGGAATATTTGAAACCACCATCGGCGTGGAATACCAAATCGCTCAGGACACCTTTGGATTCACCGACGCAGAACTACGGCGGCTCGCTGTGAACTCCTTTAAGGCGTCTTTTCTGCCGGAGAACAAGAAGCGGGAGTACCTGAAGATGATTAACGCAATTCCAGCAGCGCAAAGTCCAAGCAAATAGGTTCTAACGTCTGGGTCGAGGGCGGCGTGCGCGATTGGGCGTATCGCACGGCAGTAATTGAAAGCCTCGTTTTCCCTCGATGCGGTACGTTAAAAAGTCGGCGCGGTCCACGGTGAAGATGGTGGAAAGCGAGTGCCGCTTCGCCAAATAGACGAGCGTTGCGTCGGCAAAATCCATGGCCCGGTCCGAATAGCGCACCATCAGCTCCTGTAATTCTCCCAATTCCGCATCCTCGATTGGCGCTACCGTAAGTGCACCGGAGCGAACAAACTTCCAAGCCGCCTCCATCTGTGCGCGCGAACAACCGACGAGATGGAAAAGCTCAGTGAGCACCGCCTCAGAGGTGAGCAGTGGCAGCCTAAGTCGGCGAAGTTCCTCTGCACACAGCGCATGCCAGTGGTCTATTGGATCCAGGATGGCGAGAATCGCACCCGTGTCAATGAGGGCATCAGCGTCCATAGCGTTCTTTCAGGCGCTTACGCACAAGCTCACGAACATTTTCGGAACGGTGGGGATCGTTCCCAGCCATCGTCCCAATGCAGCTCTCAGCCGCGGCATGCAAACGCCGCTGTGTTTCTTCATCGGATGACGCCGCGCATTGTTTCTGAAGCCATTCGCGAACCGCGCGTTCGAGAACGGACGAAATGGGCGCGTTAAGCAGGCGGGCTTCCCGTTGCAGGTCGGATTTAAGCTCGCGCGACAATCGCCAGCTATAGACTTCCGTGTTCATGCACTACATTGTAGTGCATAGCTAATTCGCTCTGCAACTAGGTAATGGCGCACAGCCAGTCTATCGCTCCCTCGCCGTTACTCGGGCAAGGAGGTACGACCCTATCGGCTCTACCCCAATCCCGCGAAACCGGCGGCGACCAGCTTCACTACCAGGAACCAAACGAGCACCACCAGAATCGCCGTTGAGCGCTTTACCTTGCTTTGCGCGGCAAAGCCAATGCCCAGCAGAACTACCGTCCAGAGAGAAAACACATCCAGAGCGGTTGCCAAGGCATAGAGCGACTTATGCACTGTGGGATCCATGAAATACGCAGGATTGCTCGCCACCGGATTGCGCGAGTTGAAGCCCTCGGGATTTATGCCGCCCGCCATGCCCGCTATACCGACCACAGCCCCGATTGTCTGGGGCAAATAGGCGTAAACGGCGATTGCAAGTGCCCGCTTAAATGGCACTTCGGTTCCCAACCCAAAATTAAAAGTGGCCATCAGAACCGCCCCGACCACCAAATAGGCCAGCAGACTGAAAAGGGGGATCGCGTAGCTGATGTACCGTGTAAGCTTGACAGCAAAATCCATTTGCTTTTCTTTTTGATCGGCAGGCAGGCTGTCGAATTGCGTGGCACGCGAGCTGCGGGCAATTTCAGTTTGGGTGATCTGATCGAACCCGATCTTCTTGTCCATCGTGTATACGAAAGCGTAGGTCACGATCGCCATCAATAGCCACGCCATCCACCAACTGGCGTTCTGGCTTATTGCCTGGAAGGTCTTGGTAGGCGCGAAGAAAGTGTTTACGATCATGGCCGGCTGGGACATCGGGGCCGGTGGCGGTGGCACATCAATAATCGGACTGGGCACGCTCATGGCTTCTCCTGGCACACGGCTGACGGACTGGTCGCACTGAACCGTGATTCTAGCGCGGGTACGGCGTTGCCGCAAAATCGTATCGCATGCTGCACTTACACTTTGTAATGCTAGTATGTAATTAAGGAAAAGAGCCAAATGCAGCGGCGAGACGATACCATCAACCTCCGCATCGACCCAGCCTTGAAGGCCGCGTTCGTGGCAGCTACGGAAGGCGAGAAGAGGCCGGTCGCTGAAATAATACGCGAGCTAATGCGCTCGTATGTGGAGAAAACAAACCGAAGAAAATTTGCTGCCGAGGCGCGGAGGCAATCTCAACTGGTCGCCGACTCACCCGAAGAATCAGAGGTGATGCACTGGATCCATCATGTAAGCGATATTGAGGGATGGAAGTGAAGCGCGGCGATCTGGTTTCGGTCGTGCTGTCGGGTGACTACGGGAAACCACGCCCGGCACTTATCGTACAAGGCGACGCCTTTGAGTTGCACCCTTCAGTAACCGTCGTGCCGCTTACCTCTGAAATTTACGATGCACCTTTGTTCCGCGTGACGGTTACGCCGGGAAAGGAGACCGGCCTGAGAAAAATCTCCCAAATCATGGTGGATAAAATGACCACTGTGCCGCGTGCCAAACTTGGGCAACGCATTGGTCGCTTGGATTCCGCCACTCTGCGGCTGGTCGCTCAGGCGATGAAAAGCTTCCTCGATCTGGAATGATCCCTTAACCGAAACGAATTCACTTCCGGCTATTCTGATCTGCGGTGATCTGCGTTAATCAGCGGCGAAACAGGTTTCTGCCCTACATATTGATTGCCAGCCCATACACGCTGTTGGCCGCGTCGAGCATGGCTTCCGACAACGTCGGATGAGCGTGAATCGTGTTGGCCAAGTCCTCAGCGGTCGCTTCCAATTCCATTGCGGCTACCGATTCGGCGATCAATTCCGTGGCGCTTGGGCCGATGATGTGAACTCCCAATACCTCGCCATATTCGGCTTCGGCCACAATCTTGATGAAGCCTTCATGCTGGCCGAGAATGCTGGCCTTCGAATTCGCGGAAAATGGAAACTTGCCGATCTTTAGTTCGTATCCCAATTCCCGGGCCTTGGCTTCCGTGAGGCCCACGCTACCGATTTGCGGCTCGCAATAGGTAGCGCCCGGAATATGCAGTTTGTTTACCGGTTTGGCCGGCTTTTTCGCGATGTCCGCAATGGCCGTGATGCCCTCCATGGCGCCGGCGTGAGCCAACTGCGGGTAGCCTGCGACTATATCGCCCACGGCGTAGATGCCGGGCTCACCGGTTCGCATCCACTCGTCCACATGGATAAAGCCGCGCTCGGTCTTGATGTTCGGGACGAGCTCCAAGCCCACGTTCTCAGTGTTAGGCTTCCGTCCCACAGCGATCAGGACTTTCTCCCCTTCAATTCGCTGCCCTTTCCCTTCCACGGCAAATTCGACGGCCACGCCATCCTTGGTGCGTTCCACCTTGCCGACGTTCGCGCTGGTATGGAAGTCGATGCCGCGCTTGCGGAAAGCGCGTGCCAGTTCCTTGGAAACCTCTTCGTCCTCCACGGGAACCAGCCGCGGCAACATCTCGAGAATAGTTACCTCCGCATTAAACGACCGGTAAATGGAGGCAAACTCGACGCCGACCGCGCCGGAACCGACGATGATCAGAGACTTGGGAATCTGATCGAGGCTGAGGATTTCGATGTTGGTCAGGATACGCGAGTCCGGCTCGAGCCCGGGCAGCATCCTGGCCTCAGACCCGGTGGCTACCAGCACATGGCGCGCTCGCACCAAATTGGACTCGCCGCCGGCGCCCCCACCTCCCGCGGTAAACACCTCGATGCTGTGAATACCATCCTTCGCCGGGCCGGTGAGGCGACCGTGGCCCTCGATGGTATTCACCTTGTTCTTCCGCATCAGGAAGTCGAGTCCCTTGGTGTGCTTGGTGACGACTTTATTCTTGCGCTGCTGCACCGCTGACCAGTCCACGTCCACCTTGCCCACGCCGCCGATGCCGTAATCTTTGGCGGACTGCACATGCTCGTAAATCTCGGCATTAAACAGCAGCGCCTTGGTGGGAATACAGCCCACATGCAGACAGGTGCCGCCAAGTTTGTCGTCTTTTTCTATGAGTGCGGTTTTCAATCCCCATTGCCCGGCGCGAATGGCCGCCGTGTATCCGGCGGGGCCGCTGCCTATAATAGCGACGTCATAAATGGTCTCTGGCAAGTGAAACTCCTTACTAGGATTCAGGCTTGGGCCGTAGTACCAGCCAAGACTAGAGATTGTACATAATCGACCACGGATTCACACTCGAATATTCGATAGGATGACTTCATGGAGCCGATTTCTGCCGAACACCTGATCGCTGCACGAATCCGTGAATCCGCGGCGCTCTGGAATCAGCTGCTCGAGAGTCGCGAATACGTGCAGACGGTGACTGCAGTTGCCGCCGCCATGGCTAATGCCCTCCGCTCGGGCGGAAAAGTCCTCTTCTTCGGCAACGGCGGCAGCGCCGCCGACGCGCAGCACCTGGCCGCCGAGATGACCGGTCGCTTCCTGCGCGAACGTGCGAGTCTGGCGGGCCTGGCATTGACTACGAATACTTCTGCCCTTACTGCGATCGGAAACGACTACTCGTACACTGAAGTTTTTTCCCGGCAGATCGAAGGGCTGGGGAATGCCGGCGATCTCGCCATCGGCATAAGCACCAGTGGTGCTTCTCCCAATATTCTGAGGGGATTGGAAGCGGCGCGCGCAAAGAAACTGGTCACCGTTGGCCTCACCGGCAGCAAAGGCGACAGGATGCGCGCACTTGCCGACCACTGTATCTGCATTCCTTCCGACCAAACGCCGCGCATTCAGGAAGGTCACCTACTTACGGGGCATATATTGTGCGAATTGATGGAGTTGAAATTGTTTGGGCAAGATTGGAGCCGCCCCTGAGACTGTCGGAGCCTCCGGTGTGCAATGCGATCGCTCCTGGGCTCGAGCTTTCTGTCTATGCTAATGTCTTGAATTTGCAATCTCTGGTAACGATGCGACGCAGATTGCGATCCTCCCTATGGGTATTTCTAATTGCATTATCTGTTTCTGGCGTCTCCCGCGCCGGGAACCGAGATGACTTGCTCGTGATTTTGCAGGACGGCAAGTATGGCTTTATCGACCATCAAGGTAAATTGGTCATTCGGCCACAGTTTGTCTGGGCTGAAGATTTCTGGCGCGGTTGGGCGAGGTGTACGTATGCGGTAGGTACGCGTCAATCGACACGTTGGGGACCATATCACCGCTCCGAGTCGCAGTCGCGGGTCAGTTGGTACCCTCACAAAAGGGAGAGAAGTTTGGATTCGTGGATTCCTCCGGTGAGTTCAGAATCGCGCCAACCTTTGAGGAAGCTCTTCCGTTTTCTGGTGGTTTAGCCGCCATACGCACTGGCGAGAAGTGGGGATTCATCGACTCCGCGGGACACCTAGTAATCCGTCCAAAGTTTGAGGCCGCGTATTACTTTCGAGAGGGCATTGCCTTAGCCAAGTCGGATTCAGAGGATATACTCATTGACACTTCTGGTCAGACCATTGTGCGGGGATTTAAGATCCTGGACTTGGTTGCCGATGGGCGTGTACCTGCTTCGCGCCGCGAGAAAGCGGGTTACTTGGACCTTCGAGGCAGGGTGGCCATCACATTTGTCTACGACATGGTCGACATGTTCTCTGGCGGTCTTGCCGCAGTCGAAAAAGAGAACAAGTGGGGATATGTGGACCGAGTTGGACAACTCGTAATTCCGCTCAAGTTTGACGAGGCCGGCCGGTTTGGTAGTGGTCTCGCCCCTGTGAGGCTCGGCAAGACGACTGGATTCATCGACAGGTCGGGCAGGTTCTCATTCAAGCTTGCGTTCAAGCAGGCCCCTGGCTTCCTCACTGGAGATGACGAGTCTGGTTTGTTCATCGCTGATACGGACGTCTCAGTGTTTTACACGGAGGACGGCAAGACCGGATACGTCAACACGACTGGGAAGGTGATTTGGGGGCCAACTGCGGGTGCGCCTGACCACCCGCCACTCTTCGGCTGGTCTGAAGAAGAAAAGACCAAAAGCTGCGAGGGCTTGCCAGAAGCGACAAGAAGCAAAATTGCCGGATTTCCTGATCGCTGATCGTTGCTACTAGGAAGCGATCGACTTCCGAGCTTCCTCCGAGTGGCGATCAGCTTGAGACGGTGTACACGGCGAGAGTCGAACTCGTGCCCGATTGGTGCAGGCCATCGATGCCCGCACTTGCACGAATCGCGAAGGCGCTGTAACTGGCAGGGTAGAAACGACTAAAGCGTGTTCCGCACACGCGCCCGTCCCCGTTTAAGTTCGGCAACCCTTGGAACTGCGAACACGTTATGATTCCCTGCCGGGCGGCTACCGGCTACCTGCTCTGGCCAAAGGTGCCGGTCCCTCTATGGTTGCCGGAACGAAATCTTCTTGTGGCCAAAGAAACTGATCAGGACGTTGACTCCCATCACCAAGGCTCCCGCAATGTAAGGCGCGGCCTTGGGTTTCGCGGTCACATGGCTGACAACGAACACCATTGGTGGCAACAGTATCAGGCCCACGACCATTGCTCCCGAATAGACGAGCACGCATCGAGCCCATTCGCGCAGGTAATTTCCCTTGGTCTTGAACACAAACCATTTGTAACCAAGGAAAGACAAGGTGATGCCGAAAATGTTCCCCAACAGGCTGGCGGCGAGATAGCTGTATGGAATGCGGTTGCCGAGCAGTGCCACCAACCCCGCATAGATCCCGTACCCGGCAGCGGTATTCCATACGCCCACCAAAAGGTAACGTCCAAGTTGCCCTGGCGGTATGTGCCTGGTCAGTTCCGCGAAGCGCGACCTCAGGCTTCTAACGGGCGGGATGGATGGAGACTCCGCTTCCATGTTCGAGGCACTGGCCATAGTTCACGAAGATGCTGGTGGCAGGCTTGGAACCGGAATTCTCACGTTCTCTTCAGGAAAATTCCGCAGGGGCTCGCCCATGCCGTATTCGAAGTTGATTCGTTCCTGCTCGACCGCCAGCGGCCGCCTTTGCACCATGGTATGAATAGCGCCGATGTATTCGCCTACGATGCCCATAAACAACATCTGGATAGAGAGGAAGAAAAAAATGCCTATGACCAGCGGCGCAATCCCTACCGAGAAAGAACGCCAATACGCCAGTTTGTAGACAAAGTAGGCGAGCGAAACGAGCACTGACAGGAGCGCCCCGGCAAAGCCCAGGAAAGTGGCCAACCGCAAAGGCACTTTCGACAGGTTGGTGATGCCGAGCATGGCCATGTCGTACAGGTCATAGAAGTTATTCTTGGTGATGCCGCGCTTGCGCACGGGTTGGTGGTAAGGGATTTCAAATCGCGGAAGGCCGATTTCGGCAATGATGCCGCGAAAATAGGGATACGGATCGTCAAATTGCTTGATGATGTCGATCACTTTGCGGTCGTAGAGGCCAAAGCCGGTAAAGTTTTCGTAGGTTTCCACCCCCGACAGTCGATTCACCAGGCGGTAATACTGCTTGCGAAGCCAGAACATGAGCCCGCTTTCATCGCTGGCTGCCTTGACCGTAATGACCACTGGATATCCCTCTTCCCATTTGCGAATCAGATCGGGAATCATCTCCGGCGGGTCTTGCAGGTCGGCCACAATCCCGATGAGTGCATCTCCTGAAGCCTGGTAAAGCGCATGCATGGGCGAGCGGACGGGGCCAAAATTTCTGGAATTGCGAATGATCTTGACGTTTTTATCGCGGGCGGCAATCGTTTTCAGAACGGCAACCGTATTGTCGCGGGAAGCGTTGTCTATAAAAATATGCTCGTAGCGAAAATTCCCAGCAGCCAATATCGCTGCACGCACTCGCTCGTACACTTCGCGGACGTTTTCTTCCTCGTTATAGCAGGGAGTCAGAATCGTAATGGTCTTCATTCTTCAGTGACCCGCCGCCCTTCGCCCGACTTCAACCGCTCCGCCGGAATTGCATAACAGACGCCCTCCCATGATTCCTCCGCATAGCGCCGCACAAACGTCCTGTACTCGGGACAGATCGAACGGATAAGGTTGGGAATCTCCCACAAGTGTTCGCTGCGATGATACGTGCAGACGGCTAACACCGGTCGGTGAGTTCGCAGCAGTTGGGCTGCGCCGCGAAGCGCCTCCGGCTCAGATCCCTCAATGTCCATCTTGATATATGTAGGGGAAAATGACCAGGAGATATCATCCAGCTTCCGGCACTCGACCTTTGATGCAGCCGCGTTGTCAACCCGGTGCGAGCCCGCCGAACCGCTGAACGCGAATGAGACCGGACCGCTTTCATTGCCGGCCGCATACGGCATAATCGTCACCCGATCGGAAAGAGCTGTCCTCTCAATAGTTTGGCTCAGGGCAACACGGTTTTCAGGGTCTGGCTCCAGCGCGAAGGCGTGGCGGAACGACCCTTCCCAGTGGCGGCTAAAACTGCCCACCGTGTCGCCATCAAAGCTTCCGCAGTCAACAAACACGTCCTCACTCGACGGATCCAGCAAATCAAAAGGAAAATAGATGTCACGCGGGTCCGCAGCCGGAGAAAGGGAATCGAACCTTAGCCAATACCGCCACAATAGCTGCTCACGCAACTCCTTCCGCGAAGCCCCATCTGCGAGCGACGCGTAACATTTCCAAATCGCCGGGAACTGAGCTCGAAGCCGGTGCGGCAGGTCGATGCCGTTATTAGGGATAAACACATCGCTGTACTTCCAGTACAGCGGCGCGAACGGAGCTATTCTCGTACAGCCCAAGCCGACCAACTGGCGGCGGGCGGAAGATCCGTTGAAAATGCTGACCACAAAGCACGCCGAGTCGCCGTGTCGTTGCAACGCGTCTGCCGGAGAAAGCACGGACAGGCCGTTGACTTGGGTACCCCACAGCCGCTGGTTATTGTCGGCAAACCCCAGTGGTTCCACCCCGGCCCGGCGAAGTCCATCCAAAATAATCCGGCCGAGCGGCCCGGCGCCAAACAAGATCAAGCGCTCATTAAAAGGTCCCGCGATCCGATCGAAGGCCTCCCGCTCCCGCACCAGGGTCGCATCCACGGGCTCAGACTCGATCTCGTCGAGAATGGCTTGCAGCTGCGCGCCGGCACCGGCCCCCATCGAGTTTGTGACCATGCTGTGCTCCTATCGGGATTGTTCGTCAAACCGCAGCGATTCAATGTCAAATAACTCCGTATGATCCCGGTACCAATCGTATAATTCCGCAACGGCGCTGCGCACATCGCGAAAGTCATAACCGCCCATCGTCGTTAGCAAGCGCGAATTATCGCCGCTATATTCAGGACCAAGGCCACCTTGGCGAACACAAATCTCTGGATTTTTCCCGGAAACTTCCTTCACCATTGCCGCCAAGTCCAGCAGTGAATTGGTCCTGCCCGTGCAGACATTATAGGCGCGGTGGGACGCATCATGGTCCACGAACCACGCGGTGATCTCTGCGAGGTCATCCACGTACAGATAATCAAACTCCACATTCTGCCGCATCACGATAGGCAGTCCCGCGATCACCCGGCAACAGGCGTTGGAAATAAACCGAACCGTCGCGTCTTCGTACTTTCCAAAGACGCCAAACAAGCGCAGATCGACCAGATTGCGGGCGCGTTCAATGTACTTGGCGCAAATGTACTTCGAAAAGCCGTAGGGATCGGAAGGAACTTGGGTATCGAAGTAGCTCTCCCGTACAGGCGCAGGAAGGCCCGTCCGCTCGTACTCCGCACCGGACCCAAAGTGAATCAACTTCCCGAACTTGTCCTGATTTCGGGCGAGATTGAAAAACATTCGGCAGTTCAGGTTGAGCAGGTCCGACGACGCGGGATGGCGACGGTTGGAGCGCGTGGTCGCCGCGTGGACGATCACGTCAAAGTGATTTGCGTCCAGGTAGTCTTCCACCCGGCGTGCATCGCACAGATCGAGTTCCGCCGACGAGGGAGCGGCAACGGCATAGCGCGAACCAAGGTACTGCGCTAGGTTGCGCCCAATGAAGCCGGTGCCGCCGGTGATGAGAAGTGAAGTCATTCTGCCACGCACTGTTCCCGGTAAATCGGGACGGTTCAGCATACCGTTTCTCGGCTTTTATTGCCATGCACGCGCCGGTAGAGACCCCAGGACTTGAGCAGCTGCGCAATCGCGCAATATTCACCGCAAACGGCCGCGGGAGTGCGTCGCGAGGCATTTTTATCGTCGCAAGCCAGCCTATGATAGACTTGCACGCGCTATGCCTACAAGCCAGGAATTCGGGCGAGCAAAATGTCGCGGCGCCTCGCAAATCCTTCGCCGCCAGAGGAGCCATAAAGCCGCAGCCGCAGCAGGAGCTTATTGTGTCACAGACAAAGTTCGGTATTATGCAGGGCCGCCTTGGCCCCCCAGAGGACGGCCGGTTTCAGTCATTCCCACGTCGCTTCTGGCGTCAAGAGATCGCGTTGGCGCGCGCGGCGGGACTGGATTACATCGAGTGGATCTACGACGATTACGGGGCAACGGCCAATCCGGTTTCGACGGACGAGGGCATCGCGGAGCTCAATGCACTAAAGCGAAAGCACGACGTTGCGACCCCTGCGCTCTGCGGAGACTGGCTGATGGACTTTCCCGTGATTCGCTGCACGGAGGAGGAGCGCGCTCACCGGGAACACGTTTTGCATGGCCTGCTACGAAAGGCAAAGATGATTGGCGCATCGCGAATGGTATTGCCATTTGTGGACTCCTCCGGAATCCAGTCGGAAGAAGAAAAGCAGACAGTGCTCGGCGTTCTGGAACGCGCTTTACCAGTAGCGATCGACGCTGGAGTGGAGATGCATCTTGAAGCAGACTTCAATCCCGAGGACTTCGCCGCGTTCCTGGCGCGTATTCCGCAATCGATGGTGAAGGTAAATTACGACTCCGGCAATAGTTCCGGTCTCGGCTACATCGCCAGCGAGGAATTTGCCGCGTATGGCGACCGCATCGGCAGCATACACATCAAGGACCGCCTGCGCAAAGCCGGAGGCGGCATCGCCACCATGCCGCTCGGTCATGGGAGTGCCAACTTTGAGGATCTTTTCGCCAGCATTCGCAAGATTGGGTACAGCGGCGGTTTCACCTTACAGGTGGCGCGCGGTGAGGACGGCGACGAAGTAAACTGGGCGAAGCAACAGCTCGCTTTTGTCCGCCGTTATTGGCCTTAGCTTTGGTATTTGCTATGGATCTTCAACTTAAAGGCGAGTTTGAAGACCATAGTCTCCTTGCCATCGAGGGAGATCTCACCGAATCATCCATGATTGAAAACACTCTGGATACGGTTACAAAAAACTGGGGTGGGCTCGACATTGTGGTTGGCAACATCGGCACGGGAAGCGGCAAACCTGGTTGGCAGCAGGAGGAAGAGGAGTGGGCTCGACTCTTCAACTTGAATTTCTTCAGCAGCGTCCGGCTGGCGCAGGCGGCGATCCCCTACATGCAGGTGAGTGGCGGCAGTATCATTCTCGTTTCGTCGATTGTGGGAATTGAGGCCACGCCCGCCCCTCTGCCGTATAGCGCCGCGAAGGCCGCTCTCATCAATTATGGAAAGAATCTGTCGCGCGCCGTGGCGGAACATAAGATTCGCGTGAATACCATCGCTCCCGGCAATGTGCTCTTTCCGGGCGGCACCTGGGAGAAGCACCTGGCAAACCGGCGCGAATCGGTCGAGGCCTATATTACAGCCGAGGTGCCAATGAATCGGTTCGGAACACCCCAGGAAATTTCCAATATTGTAGTGTTTCTCGCTTCGCCGGCGGCCAATTTTGTTACTGGCGGTTGCTACGTTGTCGACGGAGGACAGACACGAAAACCATGAACGAGGAAAAAAACAATCGCGTCGCGGAACTCTTTGACCTGTCCGGCCGCGTGGCCGTCGTAACCGGAGGCGCCGGCCTGCTCGGCTTCCATCACGGAGCGGTTTTGGCCGCCGCGGGCGCCCACGTGGTTCTGTTGGACATTGCTGTCGCCGATCTGCAAATGCGGGCAGAGCAACTCACCAACGAGCATGGGCCCGAATGTCTGGGCCTGGCAGCGGACATCACCGAGGAAGCCGCGATCGAAGCGGCGTGCGCGGTGATCGTCTCCAAGTTTGGCCGGATCGACATACTTATCAACAACGCCGCCAACAATCCCAAGGTGGAAGACGGCAGCAACGACTGGTCGCGCCTGGAAAACTTTCCGATCGACGTGTGGAACGCGGACATTCGCGTCGGACTCACGGGCGCATTTCTCTGCAGCCGCGTTTTCGGGGCGGAGATGGTGAAGCGGAAATCCGGCGTCATCGTTAACGTAGCATCCGACCTGGCAATCATCGCGCCGGACCAGCGGCTTTATCGCGTGGAGGGACTGCCCGATAACCGGCAACCAGTGAAGCCAGTTACCTATTCCGTGGTAAAGACAGCGTTGCTGGGCTTGACACGCTATCT
>JBEKOS010000067.1:0-12802 GCA_049521535.1 Terriglobales bacterium
TTTCCGCCGCGGTGGCAAGGCGGATGCGGGCCGGCCTCTCCGGCAAAGACACAATTTGTTGCTCCACGATGATTTTTTCGATCTGCTTGAGCCGCTCTTCGTAGAACGGCAGGATGGCATCACCCACCAATTGGTGTTTCTTCAATTCGCGGACCACATCGCGATAATCGCTCGAGGGCAGCCTTCGCTGTTGCGCGATTGTCAGCGCAATGGACTTCATCTCCCCCTGAATCTCGGCAAACGCCTGGTGGGCCATCGCGGCAACCTGCTCGGGTGGTATGTCGATGCCGAAGGCCTCCAAATTGAGCGCGTACTCCTCGGGCGGCAAGCGGAAATCAGTCCGCGCTTTGGGCAGCACCGTTGCGCGTATCCAGGCGTCATAATCAGCAAGCTGCATTTTGAGCTTTCCGAAAGGCTCCTGCCAGCCATTGAGGTTATATTTCTTCATGAGAGCGGCAATTCCATCCACGTAGTTGGAATTTCGCCCCATCTCCGTCTCAATCTCGACCCGCGCGGGATAGATGACACCGGATTTGGCCATCTGCTCCGTAATTCTCTGCTTTAGGATCTCGGTAATCGCCGTGTAGCCGGGCTCCAGTCCTGCATACTCGCGGATGCGAACCACTGCCGCCTGACGGCGATCAGGTGGCGTCTGCTCATCGAGCAGGATTTGCAATCCGCTAAAGACCCGTGCACTTGCGTTGAAGAAGGACACCTTGTGCGCACGTGCAAAATCCGCCTCCTTGAAACCGAGCTCCACCCGGCGAATCATGATCTGGAGGTCTTGCGCGACCTCTCGTGGTTGTTTCTCTGCCGAAGCACCTTTCAGCTTAGCCAGCGCCGCGACGGTTTCCTGCCGCTCCTGGTCTTCATCGGCAAGTGTCGGCTGCGCAATCCTGGTGTCGAATTCGCTCAGGCCTTGCGCCGACGCGGCTTCGGGATGGTGTTTGAAATTGACCTCGGTCAGAAGGTTGGCATACTTGTTGCTGGTCGCGATCCAGGTGCGATCGGCAACGGGATCTTGCGCAGCAGCAGTCAGGGTCAAAAAGGTTGCTATCAGCAGCGAAGTCAATTTGCGAATCAAGTCTCCTCCAGAATAGATAGCGGAAGATCGCAGGCCCAACTCATTCCATCTTGGGATTCTACGCTGCATGGGTATCCTGCCAAGCGAAGAACGAAGTTTTCTACATCCTGGGGCTGACCAGTCGACGCGGCTTTACCTGTGTGACCGGGGAGGTAAGGATGACGTGCGCATCAGTTAGCACCGGAAATGGTGAGGTAGGCCGGCAAGTTCTCTTCCGCATTGCCCAGCGCCCTTGCCAGGCTCAGCTTGGCAAGGTTGTGAGACAAAAGGGACGTGATGTAGTCGAGATCGGCAGTGGCTACGGTTTCCTGGGCCTCTGTAACCTCAACCGAGTCGGCTATGCCTGCGTCCATCCGCTGGGATGTTAGTTTGAGGTTTTCCCGTGCGACCTTCTGGTTGCTCTCGGCTACCTGCACCTGGCTGGTTGCGGCCTCCAGATCGAGGAAAGCGTCCTTCAAATCGCTCTGAATTCGTCCCTGGGTATCACTCAGTTCCGAGCGGCGCTGGTTCAGCGCGGCCTGGGCCTGCTCGATATCTCCCTCGGTGCGGCCTCCCTGCCAGATGGCAAAACGCAGCGTGCCGGTCACATCGAACGTGCCGTGCGACTGCGACGGATTGATGCCGGTGGCGCCATAATCGGCGGCAATAGCCAACGAGGGCACTCGCTCGAACCTGGCCGCACTGTGGGCCCGTTCGGCGGCGCGAACCGCCGCTTCAGCCTCTTTCAGGTCAGCACGTGTTTCCAGGGCCGACCGCAGGGCGTCGTCGAAGCTCAGTACCGGGGCAGGCGAGAAGGGCACGTCATCCAAGAGTTCGAGGTTGGTATCGGGGGGAAGGCCGATGATGCGGCAAAGGTTGATCTTCTGCTTGGCCAGATCATTCTGCTGAGTCGAAAGGCGCTGCTGCTGGGTCTGATATTCCACCTGGCTGCGATTGACATCGATCTGAGCATTAAGACCGACCTCGCGCCGTTGCCGGGTCTGTTCGAAGACCGCCTTGGCCGTCTCGATCTGTGCCTTGGCGGATTCCACCCGGGCCCGGGCTGCGATCACCTGCAGGTACGCTCCGCCCACTGCAAGTACCACCAGGTCACGTGCATCCTTGGTCGCCATTTGTGCCGCTTTCAGGTTTTCCTGCGCCGAGCGATAGTTGTTCAGCGCCGTCAGGTCGGCGAGGTTTTGGGTGAGGGTGGCGCGCAGATCAAAGTAGTTGTAGGGCCCAACGATCGACGGAATCGGGAGAATTTTTGAGCGTAAGCCTAGCGTTGCCAGGTCGGTCTGTTGCACGGCTTCACGGAGGTTCCCGTTGAGGTTCGGCAGCAATCCGCTGCGGGCCACTCGCATCTGACCGTGCGCCTGCATGGACCCGTTGGATAGCCCTACGGCACCCAGATTGTAGTCGAGGCCCCGGTGAATCGCATCGCGCAGCGACAGCTTGCCCTCGACCGGCTTGCCGGAGAGCACGCTCTGCGAATATGCGCCCTGAACCAAAACCGTGGCGTTTAAGGTGTTCACGCTCTGCGTGGTTCCCGGCACCGGCGCCTGCTGCGGCGTGACCGAGCCGCTCTGGCCGTTGCGCGCCGACAGTGCCACCTGGGTCGCCAGCGTCGTGGGCGAATTCGATGACGTTGGCTGCTGCGCGAAGCACAGGCCTCCGCCGATCAGGAAGAGACATGCGGTTTTACTGATCATTCTTAGGATCATGGGTCTTGACCTCCAATGCGTACTAACCAAGCTGCTTGCGGAACCTCAAAGTGCTGAGTCCCATCAGCACGAGCGCAAACACGACCAGCGCCAGGAAATTGGGCCACAGCTCAGCGAGCGTGCTGCCCTTGACCATGGCGCCGCGGGTAATAATGCCGAAATGGCGTATCGGGTTTAAGACCGTGACCGGTTGCAGCCATTTGGGCATGGCTTCAACTGGCGAAAGCGATCCGGAGAGCGTGGCCAGCGGCGGGTTCACAAAAAAGCTAAGAAGCTGGGCCTGCTGGGCGGAGCGGGTAAACGTAGCAATGAATGTTCCGATGCCAATGCCACAGAGCAGGCAGAGCGTCGCTGCGCCAAACACCAGCAGCACGTTGCCGCGAATTGGCACCATGAAGACAAAACGTATGATACCCAGCGCAAGAAAGACCATCCCCAGCAACAAGCCGAATAGGGGGGTAATTTTCGCGACGATAATCTCGGTGGTCCCCGCGGGCGTCATCAGCAATTGCTCAACCGTGCCCCGTTCGCGCTCCTTGATCATGGCCGTGGAGGCCACCAGTGACCCATTCAGCACCAGCAGTGTGCCAAACGTGCCGGTTACGATGAACCACGCCGTCGCCAGGCCGGGATTAAACAAAAACGCTGGAATCAGGTTCACCGACCCCTTGCGCCTGTTGTCGGTGGCAACCGTGCGAAACTGCGGATGGATTCCCTGCGACGCCAGCGATTGGTTGTACGTACCCAGCACGCCTTCGGCATAACCCTGCCCGATGGCTGCTGTGTTGGCATTTACCGCATTGAGAATGAACTGCACATCCGTCTGGCGGCCACGGTGCAAGTCGCGGGCGAAATCGTAGGGAATCACCAGCCCGGCATCCATCTCACCCCGGCTGATGGCTTTTTCCAGGGTACGGTCTTCGAAGAAATAGCCACCGAAGCGGAAGCTCTTGCTTTCGGTCAACGTGGCGACCAATTCGCGGCTTTCCGGCGTCTTGCTATCATCCAGAATTCCGAGCCGCAGGTTTGACACATTCGAATCGAGGGCAAATCCGAATAACAGGATTTGTAACGTCGGCGGCACAATGAGGGAGATGGCCAACCGCCGGTCTCGGCGAATCTGGTTGAACTCCTTCTTGATCAGCGCCCGCAGGCGCTTCCAAAAGCTCGGGGTGGTCAGATCTGAGTTCATGCGCTCACCTGCATGGGGCGCATGATTCGCCACGCCATAAAGTAGAAAACGCTGCCGATCAGGCCGATCATCAGCACGTTGAACCACATCGCCGGCCATCCGCCGCCCTGCAGCAACGCGTCCCGCACGATTGCCATGTAGTAGCGGCCCCAAACAATGTTCGAGACCCAGCGCAGGCCGACAGGAATGTTTTCCACCGGGAAGATGAGCCCGGAGAGGAGGAAAACGAGCAGGAACCCACCCAGTGCGACCGCCTGAATTGCCGCCGCCTGGTTGGGAATGACGGCGCCAACCATGGTGCCAAACGCGGACACGCAAAAGGCGTACAGAATGGTCGAAACGATCAGCGCCGTGGGGTCGCCGGTCAGGCGCAAGCCGAAAACGGTTATGAGCACAATCAAGGCCAACAGCCACTCGGCCAGAGCAATGATCATGAAGGCAAGAATCTTGCCGAGCAGAAATTCGTGCGCCGAGATGCTGGAAACGTAGACCTGCAGGATCGTTTTCTGCTCGCCCTCTTTCGACATGGCCAGCGACGCCAGCAACGGCGGGAACATCGATATTCCCAGTACGAAGATACCCGGCGCATAGAACTTTGTTGAGACACGCCCGGGATTGAACCAGAGCCGGATCTGCGGATTAACCATCGCCGGGATGCCTGTACCCGTGTTCTGCTCGTTGAAAGCACGCGTAATCTGCCCGGCGTAGCCGCTGACCAGCTTGGCGGTGTTGGCATCCGTTGCGTCGATCAGCAACTGTGCGTCCGCGGCCTGGCCCCGTGCGAGATCGCGTCCGAAGTGGACAGGGATCACCAGCACGCCGCGGGCCGCTCCTGCCTTCAAGGCCTCTTCGGGTTGCCGGTCAGCCGGCCAGGAAACAACCCTAAACGTGATCGACGCGCGAAACGCGTCGATGTAGCTGCGAGAGGCTGGCGAGCCGTCCAGGTCCTGCACGATCAGCGGCAAATCGTTGACCGTCAGCGAAATTGCGTTGCTGAGCAGGATCAGAAGCAGCAGAGGCAAAATCAAGGCCAGCGTGAGCGCCAGGCGGTCGCGCGTAATCTGGGTCAGTTCCTTGCGGGCTTGAGCAAATATTCGCCGGAACATCTAGTCCTCCTGGGCAAATTTTCCGTGGGCACGGGCCTTCTCCACGATCGCGATGAACACGTCCTCGAGTGAGAACGCCTCTTCGCGTACCTCTTCCACCTTGATGCCCGCCCGCTGTAATTCTGCGGTGACGGTGCGTTTGCCGACCTCCGCCTCGTCGTCGGTAATGATGTGCAAGCGGTAGCCGAACAGCGAAACCCGCCAGCGATCCATCTTTTCCTTGAGCAGGTCGGCGGCGCGCTGCGGCTGGTCGACGATGAACTCCAGCAAATGCCCCGTCTGTTGTTGCTTCATCCCGCTCGGCGTGCCTTCCGCGACCAGTTCGCCGGCCACCATCAAACCCAGGCGATTGCACTGCTCGGCCTCTTCCAGATAGTGCGTGGTGACGAGAATCGCCGTGCCCATATCTGCGAGCTTGTTGATCATGCGCCAAAAGGCGCGCCGCGCCAGCGGGTCGACGCCCGAAGTCGGCTCGTCGAGAAACAGCACGCTGGGCTCATGTAGGATGGCTGCGCCGAAGGCAACCCGCTGCTTCCAGCCGCCGGGCAGGCTGCCCGTGATCATCCTCTCCTTGCCTTCCAGGCCCGAGAATGCCAATACCCACTTCTTCTTGTCCATCAGCTCGGCGTCAGGAACGCCGTAAACCCCGCCGAAGAAGTCGAGATTCTCTTCAATCGTCAGATCGTCGTATAGCGAGAATTTCTGCGACATGTACCCGATCCGCTCGCGCACCGCCGACGAACGCAGGCTGCCGCTCTCACCAGCCAGCGTCATTTCGCCTTGAGTCGGGGCAAGCAGGCCGCACAGCATCTTGATTGCGGTGGTCTTGCCGGCGCCGTTGGCGCCCAGCAATCCGTAAACCTCGCCATACTGGACCTGGAGGTTGACGCCTTTGACCGCGGTGAAATCGCCGAAGCGTTTGGTTAAGTTGCGCGCATTGATGGCCATCTGCCCGCGGATATCGCGATGAGGATGACGCCCGGGAAACTGCGGAGCATGCACTTCCTGCCCCAGCGAACGCAGGGTGGCAACAAAGGTGTTCTCCAGAGTCGGATCGCCCGTGCGAATGTCGCGCAACTGCATGCCTTGTAACCGATGCTCGACTGCCCGGCGTCCCCGCTGCACATCGCGCACCATGACGTCCAGCCGGTCCCCGAAGCGCTGCACGTCCTCGATGCCATCGCGCGCCGCCCCGTCTTCGGAAAGCTTCTCTTCCGCTTCTCCCAGGTTTTCCGTCCGCACCTCCAGGCGTTTCATGCCCAGGTTGCCGCGCAACTCGGCGGGCGTTCCCATTTCGTGGATCTGCCCCAAATGCATCAACGCGACGCGATGGCAGCGCTCGGCTTCGTCGAGGTAGGGCGTCGCGACTACAATCGTGAGTCCGGCATCCGCCAGATGGGCGAGCGTGTCCCAGAACTCGCGGCGCGAAACCGGATCCACGCCAGTAGTAGGCTCGTCCAAAAGGAGTACACGCGGCTGTGCAACTAACGCCGCCACGAGCGAGAGCTTCTGCTTCATGCCGCCGCTCAGCCTGCCGGCCAGACGGTCGGTGAAGCGGTCCATGTCAAACATCGAAAGATACTGGTGAGCCCTGCGCATGATTTCCTCGCGCGGAACCCGTCGCAAATCCCCCACATAGCGAATGTTTTCCGCGACGCTCAAATCGGGATACAAGCTAAATGCTTGCGTGAGATATCCCACCAGCGATCGCGCCTCGCGCGATGGCTTTCCATAGACTTCGGTGATCCCCGAGGTCCCCCGCATCACTCCGCCGAGAATCTGGAAGGTAGTCGTCTTCCCCGCACCGTCGGGGCCGATCAGACCGAAAATCTCGCCCTGCCGAACTTTCAGCGAGATTCCGCGGACTGCCTCAAGTTCCCCGTACTTCTTCCAGAGATCATTAATTCGAACTGCCGGCGAAGTGTCGCCTCCGGACGAATCAGCGGTGACGGGTTGTTCAAGGACGGCGGTCATGGTCATCTACGCGGCTCGCTTTGAGTCAAGGGCCTTTCAGATTTGTCATCCTGAGCGAAGCGAAGGACCTGTTGTTTTTCTCGTACTTGTCAGAAAAGCAGGTCCTTCGCTTCCCACCCCACCTCGCGCAAATACGGCGCGCGGCGGGGACCCCGGTCGCTCAGGATGACAACCAATACTGTGTTGCACGCAATAAACACCACGCCCTGTCGTCGCGCCCGAGAGTTAAGGCCGCCCGAGATGACGCGGCCAACTGTCTCCCTGCACCAGAACTTCACCATCGGCGGGCATGCCCGGTTTGGCATAGCCGGTGCCGCTCTTCAGTTGGAGCTTCACGCCAACTACCTGCTTTACGCGATCGTTGCGAAAGTAGGTATTTTCCGGCGTGAAAGTCGCCTGTGGATCGATGCGCGAAACATACGCCTCGAGCGGCTGGTTGGGGCTGGAATCGAGAAACACGCGCGCCTGTTGTCCCAGCCTGACTTTGCCAATCTGCCCTTCGGGAATGAACCCGCGCAAGTACACCTTGCTCAAGTCAAGTAACGTAACCACCGCGGTCCCGGCAGCGACTACCTCTCCCGGCTCCGCCGTGCGGGTGACAATGGAGCCCTCAAAGGGCGCCCGAATGGTAAGGTCCTGCCGGTTGGCTTGCGCCTCTGTCAATTGGGCCTTCGCCTGGTTCAACTGGAATTGCGCAGCGGCGACTTCCGACCCTTGCTGCGCAATCTGGCGCTCGACCGCAGCCGTCTGGCTGTTGCGGATGGCGGGATTTGCCAGGCTGGACTTGGCCAGGGTCAATGCCCCGCGCGCGGCTTCCACGCGTCGCCGGGAAGCGGCCACCGCGGCTGCCTGTGCATCGGCTTTCGAGACTGCCTCTTCACCCTGCCGTTCTGATACTGCTCCCGTTTTGGCCAGGCGCGTGTAGGCTTCACGGTCGAACTCCGCGAGTTTGAGATTGGACTGCTGCTGAGCGAGGTCAGATTCGGCAGCGGCGAGGTCGGCATCCGCCTGGCTCACCCGCCCGGCAGCATCCTCCTTGGATTGCGCCGCCTGCAACCGGTTTTGCAGCAGTTGCTGCTCGAGAATTGCGATTTGCTGCTCGGACGAAGTCAGTCGTGCCTCCGCCTGGGCCACGGCGGCCTGGGCCTGGTTTTCGCGGGCACGAATCTGTTCGTCATCCAGGGTGGCGATCACGTCTCCCTGGTTCACGTGGTCGCCCTCACGATACCGGACCTCCAGGATGCGGCCGCTGGTCTTGCTGGCGATCGCCGAGTCGTCGCCCTCAATTCGCCCGCTTAGCGCCACCACGCTATCGGGGATATCGGGGCCGCGCAATACCCGCCAGAGAATGAGCCCCACAACCACGAGGCCCAGAACGACTCCAACTCTTACCAGTTTCGTGCGCCGGGCGTGCGACTTGTCTCCCCCGCCATCCACGGGTTCAGGCGCAGGCTTGGAGGGCGGCACTGCGGTTGCGTTCGAATTGGGTTTTTGTTCGAGCGTTTGCGTCTCGATCATTTCGATCTCCTTGCCTTGGGGGCTGGACGGTGGGCATTGCGTTTGATGCCTTTCAGGGCCTCCAGAGAAAACTCGGTGATGTGGTCCGCAATTTCCTCGATCGCGTTTGGCGTCATCTTGAGCTCCGTCCACAAGAGAGCGATGACTGGACGTGCGTGTATGTAGTGCACCACCTGGCCGATGATGCTGTGCGCGCACATGCGCGTCCGCGGATCGAGGGGAGGGCGGTCAAGAATGCGGCCCACGATCCCGTACAGGATCAGCCCTCTTGGCCTGATTACGTGCTCAACCACCGCCTCGAGGGCGGCAGTGGGTTGGGCCAGTTCGTGGGCCATCATTCTGGTGTACCAGCAGGGCCGGTCGGCTTGGCTAAGTTGCCGCATCATCCCATGCAGAAAGCGGCGCAGTGCCTCGTCGGGGGAGAGCGTGCGCAACTCATCTTCCATGATGATTGCTTCGCTGCCAACAATCGCCTTCAAGAGTTCCGTGTAGAGACCCAGCTTGTCCCCGAAGTGATAGTTGACTGCAGCAAGATTGGCGCCTGCCCGCCGGCATATTTCCCGGACGGTCGCCGTCTGGTATCCGGTCTCCGCGAATACTTCGCCCGCCGCATCCATAAGCTTGCGGCGCGTTTCATCGTGAGTAGAGCTGGTTTGCATCAAATAAAACAAGTGTTTGAAACAAAAGTTTCATACAAATGTTTGATTCTGTCAAGAGCCGCCGTCTAGACTGCGGGCAAGGCTTTGGACATTCTCCTGATTGGTCTCTACGATGCCGCGCTGATTGGGAGCGTCAGAAGATTCTTCGGGACGAACTGGCTTGTTCGTTTTTTGGAGAGGCGTCGAAAGTTCAAATCTGCTACTCCCGACCATTCTTCTGCTTTGGCCCTTTTCGAACATCATGTCGAACGGCTTTACGTCCGCCGGGATTGAGGCGTTCTTTGCGGAACTTAGCAGCCGGAGGGCACTGGTACCGACGGACAAGGTGGGCACTGCGCAGAAGCCGGGCATGACGGTGCTACCGCCAAAATAGCGCGACTGACGGGAGCCGCGAACCAAGGGTGCATTCGACCGCATGATCCGTAGCTAACGGAATGGAAACAAGATTCGCCGGTGGTGAACGCCGATAAGCGCGGATCAACCAAAGACAAGTAGGCAGGGCAATTGAGCTGAACCGATCTCAGATTCTCGCTGTCACTTCCCGGTCAACGTCCGCAGCAGTTCCGAATCTGCCGTGTCCTGGCTCAGCTCCCAGAACATGACGCCGCGCAGATCGTGCTCGCGAACGTATTTCACTTTGGCCCGCATCGCCTCCGGGCAGTCGTAGCTCCAGAAATCGTTCTTGTACCAGACGCTGCAAGTCCCCGCTTGCGGATTGTACTGCCGATCCGCGCTGGCCGGCAGGGCCTGCAGTTGCCGGTAGCTGCCGGAGTCTTCTCTTCCCTTCTTGCCTGCCTGGTACAGCCCATGATTCTGCTGTGAGACGCTGGTCCACGCCTTGCCGTAAAAGGGCACCCCCAGCAAAAGCTTTCGCGCCGGCACACCCGCACGCAAAAATGCCTGCACCGCATAGTCACCGAAGTATTGGTCGAGTGGCGGCGGGGACGGATCTGCAGGATCGTGGAACAGCGCGCTGTGAAAACTCGTCATGCGTTCGGTATCCCAGTGAAGGTCGTATGCCATCAGGGAAATCGCATCCAGGTAAGCGCTGATTTTCGCCAGTTCGAAGTAACGATAATCGGCTTCCCGCGCCGGCAGTGCTGCGGTCAGCAGCAGGCCCGGCCGGATGGCGTCCAGTTGGCGGCGAAATTCGGCCAGCATCGCGGTAAGGCGCTGCTTATCCTCTGGGCGGCCCCGCGCCAGCGCGCCGGCCACCGGATACTCCCAATCGATGTCGATCCCATCGAAGATTCCCGGCGCTTCGATGCCCGCGGCGAAGCGTCCGCGGATAAATTTCTCAACGCAGGAGCTGACGAAATCGCGAACGTGATCGGGCTCGGCGGCCTTGGAGAATCCGCCCGAGCCGCCCCAGCCTCCAAGTGAAATCAATACCTTCAGCCCCGGATACCTCTGCTTGAGTTCTTGAAGCTGGTGGAAGGTCCCGCGCAACTGGCCCGGGGCCGGGGTATCTGCAACGCCGTCCACAGATTCCAGTGCTCTATAGGCATGCTTCAAAGCGGTGTCTTCGTTGTCGATTTCGCAGCGGCGGTTGGCCACGCGTCCGAAGGCGTAGTCCAGCGTGTTAAGCATGGACGCGGCCCCGCTGGCGGCAATATCCTTGACCAGGTAGTGCCCCGTGGTGGCGCCATCCTCCACAAAGTATCCCGTCACTTGCACAGGCTCCGTGATTCCGGCTGCAGGCAGCACTGTTGCCGCAAGCAGCAGCGGCAGCCATACCCTACTGTGAACAACCGCGCCCCTCAGCAATGTTCTTCCCATAAGCGTCTTCCATCATACGTTCACAGCGCCTGCGTACACGATACATTCCTTACGCTACGATTTGTCATCCTGAGCGAAGCGAAGGATCTATGCACTGTTCGACCACAAGCAAAATGCATAGATCCTTCGCTTCGCTCAGGATGACAATCTCAAGGCAGGGAGGCAATGAACGACCGTCTCAAAGGAATCGTACAACTCCGCAATTTTTCGAACATGCTAACCTGCACTATACTTGTGCGTTCAGCGATTCCAGACACGCATATGAGTCCAATCGACTACCACCACCAGCAAGACAACCTGGATTCCGGAGCTGGCTGCAACCGGTCTTTTCCCCGGCTCAGACTCATGCGGCGTCTCGTGGTTTTGACCGAAGCCCTCATGCTAATTGCAGCGATTGGGATTGCCGCGGCTCAAACTGGTCAGCAACAATCGGGAACATCGGGCGGGAGACAATCCGTGCAGAACGCCGCCGCTCACCCGCCCGAACCGAAGCCCAGCCAGCAGATTACGAAGTTGTTGCAGGCATTTGCAGGGACATGGTCGATTAAGGAGAAACTTGCGCCCGACGCTGCATCGCCGAACGGTGCAAAGGGCGCGGGCAAAATCGTGTGGGCCGCCGGGCCGGGAGGATATTCCGTCGTCGAGAACTACCGCTCAAAGGAAGACGGCCGGACCATCACCGGGCTGGGGGTGTTCTGGTGGGATGAGGCCGCTCAGGGATATCGCACCATGTGGTGCGACAGCACGAATCCGGGAGGCTGCATCAACTTCAAAAATGTCGCAAAGTGGGACGGCTCACATTTGGTGCTGATCGAACCGTATGAGGTAAACGGAAAGAAAGTTGTCTTCAAAGAAGTGTTCAGCGACATCACTCCGACGGCCTTTACCCAGACTCTGTATGGAGGGGAAGAAGGCGGGGAATTGAAGATCGACCAAACCATCCGGGCGACGAAGCTTGCGGGAGCGGGGCCGGGGAAGGAGCCACAGAAGTAACGGAATACTACCCGGCGGAAATGCTTTGAGCGTGCTCCCCGCTACAGGCATCGTACCCGACTTTGCATTCCGAAAATTGTCCTCTTGGATAAATAACAGCGCATGACTTTCATTCGTGCCGAATGAACAAAGCAGAAAGGAGATTCAGATGCCGCAATCAGAATGCATCAGAGTGCGACTGAACCCGGGCATGACGGATAGATTTCTGGAGTGGGCCAGGCAGGTTCCGAGCCGAATGGAGGAAGTAAGGCTCAGCATGAGCGAGCAGGGAGTCATTGCCGAACACATCTTTCTTGACCGGACCGCAGACGGGGACTTCATTATTGTTTATTGGAAAGTCGAGGATCTTGCAAAGGCCAGGGCCGTGTTTCAAAGCTCTACGAGAAAGATGGACCTGGAGATGACTGAGATGGTCGAGCTAACCTGGGATCGGTCGCAAGTGGCCAGGCTTGAGCCGGTCTTGGAGCTTTGAACGAAAGCGCTTGCGCGGGACAAACGGAGGCCCCTGCTCAGGTAATCTGAAAATACTCCCCAAACGAGCGCCAGAGCGGTATTGCAGCGATAGTTGCGATCTTGCCGTCCGAGGTGTCCCGGCGACGGCGTTTGAAACCTGCTGGCATGATTTATGCTGGCAATTCATACCGGTTGGCGCGAGTATACAGATATGAGTACAGAAGTGAGCCGTCGTGATTTTCTGCGCGGGGCGGAGGCGGTGGTCGTCGCTACCCTTCTTAAACGCGCCTACGCTGATGTCTCGCCGGAAGATTTGGCCGGCGATGAGCACTTCTGGAAAA
>JBEKOS010000068.1:0-12735 GCA_049521535.1 Terriglobales bacterium
ATGGCTATCGGAGCTGGCGGAATTGAAGTCAACTACTCCTCGACGAAATCTGCGGATACCGTTCTGACCCCCGATTTTCAAATTTTGCTGGCGGGTCCCGGCGGATTTCATTTCGCAATTGCCAGCGATGCCGACGGTACTGCCTGCATGCGGGCTCTCGCTGCAAACAAGGCTGGTCTGGTGGTCACTGAATCAATGGGAGGTGGCAATTACCAGGTTCTCCCGGACGAACAAGTACGATTCTTACACGGGAGCATAAAAGAAGTGGAGGCCGCGGGGCCGTTGGATTGTGGTTGTCTCCAGCAATTGCCCAGGTTAAGCGCCGACGGCGCAATAACTCCCGCGCCCATTGCTCCGCCTTCCTCCGCGCCGGATGTTGTCCGGCCAGCCACTGGAATCGCTGCGATTCCATCCGCAGCCTCATCAGCGACAGCGGCGCCGCCACCTGTTGCTCCCGGAGAATTGCAGGTCACGGTCGATGCTCCGTTCGTCTTCCGGGCCGCCGAGATGTCAATTCCAGCCGCGCCCGCGGTCGTACGCCTGCACCTGGAATCGTTGCCTCCTCTGGCGCTCCTGGTTCCCCCACAAGTTTTGGCTCCCCCCGCCAGCACCCCGCATCAAACGTCTGTAGCGCAAGTAGACGGGAATAAAGACAAGCCAAAGGGTTTCCTGAGCCGTCTTCGTTCGTTTTTCGCCGCGATATGGGGGTTGCGGACGACCTAAGTCATTTGGCGCGTATTCCCGTTGGTGGGTTATACTCAAATTGAACCGCCTATGATTACGGCTGGGGTACAAGCTGCGAAGGCAACGCCGCCTCCTGATATTTTGCCGACTCTGTTCGGTGCAGGGGAAGGCCTTTATGGCGTGCAGAGCCGCAATTTTGTCCTGTCTTTCCTGCTGCATACCTTGGCGCTTCTTTTGTTATTGACTTCTGGTTTCTACATCAGCGAACACCACGAAGAGATCAAGCAGCAGGTAATGGCGGTGATTGATGCACCGATTGGAATCCCATTGCCGCCTTCGGCAAAGCAAATGGGCGGTGGCGGTGGTGGCGGCGATCGCGACAAGCTGCAGGCGCCCAAGGGAGCTGCGCCAAGATTTGCTGCCGAGCAACTGGCTCCGCCGGCCATAGTGATTCGCAATCCTGAGCCGAAGCTGCCGGTCGAGCCGACTGTGGTTGGCCCTCCCGATCTTAAGCTTCCTCAATTAGCGCAAACTGGCGACCCGCTCGCGAGCATCATGAGCCCGCCGAGCAACGGGACTGGCTACGGAGGGGGTATCGGGAGCGGGAATGGCGGGGGTGTAGGTTCCGGCAGCGGTCCGGGTGTAGGTCCCGGCCACGGCGGAGGATTCGGCGGGGGTGCCTACCAAGTCGGCGGGGGAGTCTCGGCGCCGAAGATGATTTATGCGCCCGATCCGGAATTTTCCGACGAAGCACGCAAGGCGAAGTACCAGGGAACGGTGACCTTGGCTGTTGTCATTGGTCCTGATGGCCGCGTACATGGCGTGGAAGTCCGGCGCTCGCTGGGCATGGGACTGGATGAGAAAGCGGTGGAAGCGGTGAAGACCTGGAAATTTGAGCCAGGCAGGAAAGACGGTCAACCTGTTGCCGTCATCGTTAACGTAGAAGTGAATTTCCGCCTGTACTAGCCTTCAGCTCGCAGCACTCAGCACTCAGCCAAATCAACTCAATGATGCTTCGCTGCACTGGACGGGAGGCAACGCCTTCAATTTGGCGGCAACCGTCCAAATCAGCTTTTCTACCCCTGCTCCCGTGACTGCGGAAATGGCG
This sequence comes from Terriglobales bacterium, assembly GCA_049521535.1. Taxonomy (GTDB): domain Bacteria; phylum Acidobacteriota; class Terriglobia; order Terriglobales; family Acidobacteriaceae; genus CAZUCM01. Next base: position 1,793 of record JBEKOS010000068.1, read on the forward strand.
TGCAGCTCCAGCTTGCGCCTTGAGCAGTAGCGCTTCAGCTTGGCGAGTTTTTCCGGGTTTGCGATGTCGATCTTGGAAGCGGCCACAATCATCGGCTTCGATTCCAGGCCAGCGCCAAAATTCTTCAGCTCCTCGAGAATAATGCGGAAATCTTTAACGGGATCTGGCCGTCCGCTACTGTCGGATACATCCACCAGATGCACCAAAAGCCGCGTGCGCTCAATGTGGCGCAGAAACTGCATTCCCAATCCTGAGCCGGTGTGGGCGCCCTCGATGAGTCCGGGGATGTCTGCCACGACAAAGCTCTCGTAATCACTGTCTTCGGGCCGTCCCAGCGCGACTACGCCCAGATTGGGCTCCAGCGTGGTAAACGGATAATCGGCGATCTTGGGCCGGGCGGCCGAAACGCGTGAGATTAGCGTGGACTTGCCGACATTGGGATAGCCAACCAGACCAACGTCGGCGAGCAGCTTCAATTCGAGGCGCAGGTGGCGCTCTTCGCCCGGGCGGCCCGGTTCGCATTCCCGGGGCGCCTGGTGAGTGGAAGTGGCGAAACGGGCATTGCCCCGTCCCCCTCGCCCGCCGCGGGCAATGACCACACGCTCGTCCGGTTTCGAAAAATCATGCAGCCGCTCACCGGTGTCTTCGTCGTACACAATCGTGCCGACCGGCACTTTCAGGATAATCTCAGTACCCTCGGCGCCGGTTTTATTGGAGCCTTCCCCGTGCCGGCCGCGCTGGGCTCGGTATTCAGGATTGAAGCGGAAGTGGACCAGCGTATTGTGGCGTTCGCTGGATTCCATCAAAATGTCGCCGCCCTTGCCTCCATCTCCTCCGGAGGGGCCGCCGCGCGGCACAAATTTCTCTCGGCGAAACGCCATGCATCCGTTCCCTCCGTCGCCGGCCTTGATTCGAATTCTTGCTTCATCGATGAACATGGGAAAAAACCTACCACAGAGACACAGAGGCACAGAGAAAAGCAAAGAAAAACCCTTGAAAAGGCTTTCTCTGTGTCTCTGTGCCTCTGTGGTTAGTCTTGGGTTTTCGGATCGACCGTAACGAATTTGCCCATCCGGCCTCGATCCACGAAACGGATGACGCCTGTGATCCTGGCGTAGAGAGTGTCATCCTTGCCCCGGCCGACGTTGAGCCCCGGCTTCACGCGGGTTCCGCGCTGCCGCACAATTATGGTGCCGCCCGGCACCAATTGGCCGCCGAAGGCCTTAAATCCCAGCCGCTGCGCATTCGAATCGCGGCCGTTACGAGAGCTGCCTAATCCTTTTTTGTGTGCCATAAAAACCAGTCCTTAAAATCAGTTGTTTGTCGCCAGCCCCGAAAAGGCTACTCGGCCGCTTTTTCCGCAGATGCGGAATCCGGAGCGGCGTTCTTTGCGGCCGGAACGGGCTTGGTCGCCGGCACTTCAGGGGCCTTGACGGTATGCCCGTTGTACGTAATTTCAGCGATGCGGACCGTGGTGAACGGCTGCCGATGTCCGTTAAGTTTCTTATATTGCTTCTTTCGCTTAAAGTGAAAAACCAGGATTTTGGGCGCCCGACCCTCGCCGAGGATCTCCCCGACTACACTGGCTTCACCTTCGGGACGGTCAATCTTGCCGTTGTCGCCGATCGCCAGCAGTTCGAACTGGATCGCTCCGTCTGCTCCCGCCTGCTTTTCCACGCGAAGCGTATCTCCCGGCGCCACTCGGTACTGCTTTCCTCCGGCGCGGATTACCGCGTACATTGTGTTCTCCCTTGTAATGGATGTAAAACTATGATTTTACGGGAGGTGGGAGCACCTGGTCAAACGGTGGCGAGCCCCTTCTAGGCCCCGGCACATAATACATATCAATGGCGTATGAAGCTAGCTCGTCAGTTTTCCTCCAAAGCATTGCGCAACTGAAATTATTCCTTGATTTCCACACGCGTTCACAGTCTTCTTTCGGACCCACAGGCTATGATGCGATAGGGCAACTCGCGAGAGTAAGATCATGGCTACTTCCATCCAATCCGCCGACGGAGTCCTTCCCGTCAATCTGGAAGCCGAGCGTTCCATCCTTGGCGCCATCCTGCTGGACAATGCCTGTTTCATGCAGGCGGCGGAGCTGCTCAAGTCCGACGATTTCTCGCTCGACTCGCACCGCCGCATCTATGGACACATCTGCAATCTAGGAAACACTCATCGCCCCATCGATTTTGTCACGCTTACCGAGGAATTGAGCCGCAACCGGGAAGTCGAGGCCATTGGCGGCGTGGCTTATCTCACGTCGCTCACTGACGGCCTGCCGCGAGTGGAAAACATCGAGCAGTACATTCGCATCGTGCGGGAGAAGTCGATTCTGCGGGGTGTGATCCATGCGGCCAATCAGGCCATCCAGTCGGCAATCGCACAGGGCGAGAGCGCACAGGACATCCTCAATACCGCCGAATCCGCCTTTCTGCATCTTTCCGACCAGCGCCTGGGCAATGACTTCGAGAGTGTCAACACGATCTACGGCCGCGAAATCAAGGACCTGCAAACGCTCTACAACCTGGGCCGGGAAATCACCGGCCTGGCCACCCACTTCGACGAATTCGACAAGCTCACCAGCGGCCTGCAAACGGGAGAGCTGATCATCATTGCCGCGCGCCCATCCATGGGCAAGACGGCGCTGGCCCTAAACATTGCCGAGAATGCCGCGGTAATGGGGAAGAAGACGGTTGGCGTCTTTTCTCTGGAAATGTCCAAGAAGGCCCTGCTCATGCGCCTGCTTTGCTCGCAGGCCAATGTGGATTCGCACAAGCTGCGCTCGGGTTTTGTGGGCCGCGAGGACTACCAAAAGCTCTGGTCAGCGCTGGGCCGCCTGAGCGAAGCCAAACTGTTCATTGACGATACGGCTGCCATCTCGGTGAGCGAAATCCGCGCCAAGGCCCAGCGTTTGCGGCATCAGCAGAGCGGTAATCTCGACCTCATCGTGGTGGATTATCTCCAGCTCATGTCGGGCACGCCCATTGGCGGCGGCCGGCGCGCGGAGAACCGTACGCAGGAAGTCTCGGCGATTTCGCGTGGCCTTAAACTGATCGCCAAGGACCTCAATGTTCCCGTGGTGGCGCTCTCCCAGCTCAGCCGCGCGACGGAAACGCGCAAGGGAGATCACCGTCCGCAGCTCTCTGATCTGCGGGAATCGGGCGCTATCGAGCAGGATGCTGATCTGGTGGCTTTCATTTACCGTCCCGACTACTACGAGAACGACGAATCCCGCAAGGCCGAGTTGGAAGAGCAAGGCGCGGAAATCAGGATCGACAAACAGCGCAACGGCCCCACGGGATATTTCCACCTGCGCTTCAACCGCGGCAGCACTCGATTTGAGAATATCGTCAATCCTCGGGATTTCGGTGAACCCCCGCCGCCATAAGAATTCCGGCGCAACCTTTTTGCCGGCCGGGCGTCATAGATAGGAGTAGAAGCATGTCTATGCTCTTCGAGCAGACAGCCCGTCGCCATCCGAACCGCTCCTTGCTGGTTTCTTTTTCGTTGCATTGCGTCTTATTGGCGGTGTGGGTTTGGCACCATCCGATTCCCGCTTTCGTGACGCCCTCGTCGGTGGCGCTGGGAAACAGCACGAAATCGTACCACTTAGCTTACCTGTCACCCTCCGGGGTGGTGACAGAGGCTCCCTTGCCCCAGGCCCACGTCCGTCCGACACCAGCAAAGCATTTGCCGCAGCCAGAGCGTCCTCAGCAGGCCATTCCTGAACAAGCGGTCATCGCTCCCATTCAAGGAGAAGAATCCGACCATAATGCCAAGGCAGGTACGCCTTTTGGCGCGCTGTGGAGCGGCCCAAGCAACGGACACGACGTTCGCCCGGCGTTTCCTGTGGTTTTCCCCGATCCACCCATCTCGCGAGCGGAAATTTCTTCAGAAGATGTTCAAGGCGATGTGGTGGTGGAGGTCACGATTGACAATCAGGGAAATGTGATTGAGACAAAGTTGCTGCAAAGCGTAGGCCATGGTATCGACGAGAAGATAGTGGCGACGTTGCAGGGTTGGCGATTCCATCCGGCCATGTTCGATGGCCGCCCGATCGCCTCGAAGCACGACGTGCATTTTCATTTCCCGGCTTGACAGTGCTTATTGCGCCCGATCGTATGCGCTTTCGCGTTTGGCGGACTCACCCAAAAGATAGAGCGTATTGCCCTCTAGGCGCCAGGTCATGAACAACGAGCGTCCGGAATATTGCAGTATGAGCCGGCCCGGTTGCAAGGCATAGGCTCCGATGTTGCTGTCCACCGGGAAGCGCAGTCGCCCTTTTCCATCGGGCGCGATTACCATTCGCATGCTCTCGCGCATCAGTTCCTGAGCTGCGCCGGAGCCCCGGATTTTCATTTTCTTCTGTTTCTTGCCGGGAACGGAGCCGAGGTGGTCGAAGGCCCAGGCGCCCACCCAGGCAGGCTCGCCGGCGACTGCGGTTCCAACGCGAATCCATTCCTGGGGAACGCCACCTTCCGCCGTATAGGTCAGATTGTCGCCGGAGGCTTGAATCTGTAGCTGTTGTGGTTTGCCGTCTGCCGATACGATTTGCGTAACCAATTTATTTCCGTCGACGCGGCCTTGAAAATTATTGATGACGCCGCGCGTGGTTTCCAATGTGCCTCTCGGGCCGAAGACTAACGTCAGACTCATGCCGTCGCCGTCCTGGTCCCGGCCTTCCCATGTGCCTACGAGCAGCGCGGGATTGGGGCCTTGGTTCGAGGGGACCGGTGGAGATTGTGCCAGAGCCGGGAATATGGAGAACGCCACGAGGAGGGCAGTGAGAGATGTGCGTCTTTTTATGAACAGGGGTTGAGACCCTCCTGATTTTGTCTAGCCAGGACACGAGCCCGCACTGCCGACTCGTCTCCTGGCTAAAACTGTACCCTACTTCTTGGCCTCGCGCAGGCGCTTCTCAAGATTATCCACTTCATCGCGCAAGCCTTTGGGCAGGCGGTCGCCGAACTTCGCATAGTGTTCCCGGATGGAAGGCACCTCGGCCATCCAGCCCTCCAAGTCCACGCTCAGCAAAGCCTCCAAGTCGGCCGGCGAAACATTGAGGCCGCGCGTATCGAGGTCGGCCGGGTTGGGCAGCCGCCCGATGGGCGTCTCCCTCGCGGTAGCCGTGCCGTCGCATCGCTCAAAGACCCACTTCAGGATGCGGCTATTCTCGCCATAACCCGGCCACAGGAAACGGCCCTTGCCGTCAAGGCGAAACCAGTTTACGTAAAAGATCTTCGGGAGCTTAGCTGGGGTGGAAGCCTGGCCGATCTTGAGCCAGTGCGCGAAATAATCGCCCATGTGATAACCGCAGAATGGCAGCATCGCCATGGGATCGCGGCGAAGCTGGCCCTGCTTCCCCTCGGCTGCGGCAGTGGTTTCGCTGCTCGCGGTCGAGCCCAGGAAGGTACCGTGCTGCCAATTGAAGGACTCGATCACCAGCGGTACCACATTGCGGCGGCGGCCGCCGAAGAGCATGGCATCAATCGGTACGCCTTTCGGGTCCTCCCACTCCGGAGCGATTGCCGGGCATTGGGTGGCCGGCGCGGTAAACCTGGCATTCGGGTGCGAGGACTTGCGCGCACTTTCCGGCGTCCAGGGACGGCGCAGCCAGTCGGTCAATTGCGCCGGCTTTTCGTCGGTCATGCCTTCCCACCAGACATCGCCGTCAGGCGTCAGCGCGCAATTGGTAAAGATGGAGTTGCGGGCGGCGGAGAGCATGGCATTGGCATTGGACTTCATGCTGGTTCCAGGAGCTACGCCGAAGAAACCCGCCTCCGGATTGATGGCGTACAACCGGCCATCGGCTCCAAACTTCATCCAGGCAATGTCGTCGCCCACGGTCTGCACCGTCCAACCTGGCACGGTGGGAATCAGCATGGCCAGGTTGGTCTTGCCGCAAGCAGAAGGGAAGGCGCCGGTGATGTACTTTACTTTGCCCTCCGGGCTGATGAGCTTGAGGATCAGCATGTGCTCCGCCAGCCAGCCCTCGTCGCGGGCCTGCACCGAAGCAATGCGGAGTGCGTGGCATTTCTTTCCCAGCAGCGCATTTCCGCCGTAACCGGAACCGTAGGAGCGAATCTCGCGGGTTTCCGGAAAATGGCAAATGTATTTGTGCTCGGCATTGCACGGCCAGGTCGAATCCTGTTCATTGGCTCCCAGAGGCGCACCGATCGAATGGAGCCCGGCCACAAAATCGCCATCGGTTCCGAGCACGTCCAGGACTTTGGTGCCAACCCGAGCCATGATATGCATGTTGGCCACTACGTAGGGGGAGTCTGTGATCTCCACGCCGATTTTGGCGATGGGAGAGCCTACCGGTCCCATGCTGTAGGGAATTACGTACATGGTGCGGCCTGTCATGGCGCCCTTGTACAGGCCATCGAGCATTTCCTTCATTTTGGCCGGGTCTTCCCAGTTATTGGTTGGGCCGGCGTCCTCCGGCTTGCGCGAACAGATAAAGGTGCGGTCCTCGACGCGGGCCACATCCGACGGATTGGAACGCACATAAATGCTATTCGGCCGCTTCTCGGGATTCAGGGGGATGGCAGTGCCCGTCTGGGTCATCAGGTGCAGCATGAGTTGATATTCGGCGGGGGAACCGTCGCATACGTGCACGCGATCGGGGGTGCACAACGCCGCCGCTTCGGTGATCATCAGTGCGAGTTTTCGATTCCTGACTCCGTAAGTCGCCGCGGGTTCAGGGGCTCGTGTAGGACTTGACATGATAGCGCCTCTTTTCAGCATTCAGCCCTCAGCTCTTGGTGAAGCACAATAGATGAGCGGCGTAATGCGAGTATTAGGAACTCCCTATGATTGCCCAAAAGTTGCGATTTGGCTGTGACCCAAGTCACAGCTTAAGCCTCGACAGCAACCGCCTGCTCTTCCTGCAATAACTGATCGAGCTGTACCAGGACGTCGTTCACCGTAAGCGACAGCATCTCACGGCCGGCGCATTCGCCGTTTTCGATCGCCCCTTTCAAATAGTGACCGGCAATTTGTACGGCCATTGGATCTGTGATGACTCTCCCGGTGCGCTTGTTGTATTCCACCCAAGCTGGATTTGGCAGGGCCAGCCAGACTGGCTGTCCATCGGCGAGAAATTTTATGTCCACGGCGTCGGCGTGTCGCGTGGCGATGGCAACGATCAAGGCACGATACATGCAATGTACGCGCCGGCCAGTCCAGTGGTCGATAGCATTGAAGTCATGGTACATAGCGGCCGTTTCACGTTCCCCGTTTCTCGCTGGAGAAGTTCGGTTGCGTGAATCGAACAATCTTATATCGTAAATCATCGTGGGGCGATCCGTTAGCATGTAAATGGTGGAACAAGAAACTAAAAACATGAAACGTGAAACGGCCTTGCAGGTACTGATGGCTCGGAACCTGTCGGGATTCCCGTGGCTAGTCCACGGCTTCAGCACACGAATCGGCGGATATTCAAAGTCCTATGGCGGCCACGCACTCAACCTGAGCTATTCGCCCGAAGACACTGGCAGCGCTGTGGACCGGAACCGCGCGGCATTTCTGAAAAATCTGGGTATGGGCGGCTGGCCAATGATTGAGCTTCGACAGATTCATTCCGACATCACTTGGCCGGTCGGGCCGGAGCCAGGCTTCCATGCCGAAGCCGGTGACGGCCTGTTGACCTGTTCTCCCGGTCTCCTGCTCTGCGTACGCACCGCTGACTGCCAGCCAATTCTGCTAGCGGATGTCAGGCAACGTGCAGTCGCCGTACTCCATGCCGGCTGGAAAGGCACATTACGGCGCATCGCGGAAAAGGGAGTGGGCGAAATGCGCCGCTGGTTCAATTCCCGACCGGAGGACTTGCGCGTGGCCATTGGTCCGGGCATTCATGGCTGTTGCTATCTGGTTGGGGAAGAAGTCAGAGACCAGTTCCAGTCGCAATTTGATTATGCCGAGTCATTGTTTACCGTAACTCAGGAATCCGACTCGATCCACGAGCGCTACCCACTGCTATTTCTCACCGCGCGGGCGCCAGGGCATCTGGAACCGGTTCTGCCGGTTTCCATCCGGCTCGATCTTGCCGAGGCCAATCGTCGTCAATTGATCGCAGCGGGAATAAGCGGTCGCCACATCTGGGTGTCTCCACTTTGTACATCATGCCGAACTGACCTGCTTTTCTCCCATCGGGCAGAGAAGGGAATCACCGGTCGAATGATGGCCGTGATCGGAATTTTGGCTTCCGCATCTCGACTCGGGTGAAAAACATGCGTGCCAGATGCAGCGGCACCAGCGAAAGCCGGCCAGCGAGCAGCCGTGAGGGATAAGAGTGTGTCGACGGCTGCCAGTCGGCTGGCGGAGCGGGCGTCCTCGCCCGCACTCTATTTCAAGCATTCCGTTCAGTTGACCGTCAAATCGGGCGGAGCAGGCGAGGTTGGCGCAACGGCTGCGGCTTCGCCGTGATTGACGAGGTCCTTCAGTTCCTTGCTCGGCTTGAAATACGGAATTTTCTTGGGCGGGACCTCAACGCGGTCGCCGGTTTTGGGATTGCGTCCGATGCGCGACTTTCGCTGCCTCGTCCGGAAGCTTCCGAATCCCCGGATCTCAATCTTGTCGCCCACGCGCAACGAGCGCACCACGCTGTCGAAAATGCACTCGACAATCGTCTCACTGTCTTTGCGCGTCAATACCGCGACACGCGAAACCTCGTCGATCAAGTCAGCCTTCGTCATTACTATGCTCCATTGTGCTCTACTTTACCCTATTCCCGTGATTTCTGTGAAATGGGTTCTTGGGCCGGAGCTCCTATCGACTGCCTGGAAATCCGTGCTACTCTCAATGGGCGTTCTTCCGACGACGGGCAAAAGGGGTGGATAGCAATTTCGACCAGATTAAATCTAAGAGCGCTTTCCATCCTTCTGTATTTGGCGAGCTTTGCAGGCTTTGCCGCGCCAGTGGCTGCCGGTCAAGACGTGGCAGGCCTGGCGGACAAGCCTGGTCAGTCGATCCTGATTTCTTCGCCTGACGATGTGCTGGGAGTAGCAGCCCCTTCGTCCTCAACACCCTCGGAACAAGTTGCGATTCCAGTACCGCCGGCAGGCGCTGCGGCCGTAATGGAGGGAGTGCTACCTGCCTGCCCCACGACTGACGCTTGCGAGACGGCAGCGCGAACGGTTTCCTGGAAGCGCCTTGTCCCCAACTTGCTGCAGGACCAGAAAGAAGTTTGGACATATCCTGTACATGCTGTTGAAAACAGGCAGTGGTTGCCCGTGGCAGGCGTCGCCGCAGTTACGGCCGGATTGCTTGCCCTGGATCCTGTTGCCGCTCAGTACTTCCGAAACACGGGCGCGTACCATGGCTTCAACCAGGTGTTCAGCAGCAACAACACCCAATTCGGCACGGCGGCGGTGCCGGTCGCACTTTATGCCGCGTCCCTGATCAGGCGCAACAAGTACGGCCAGCATACGTTTCTGTTCGCGGGCGAAGCAGTATTGGATTCCGAAATCCTCACCCAGGTCCTGAAGGGCACAACCTTGCGCTTGCGCCCGATCCAGGTTCCGGAAAACGGAAACTTCTCCAACACATTCTTTGAGAACAAATTTTCCATCCTCAACATCGGCGGCAGCTTTCCATCGGGCCACACCGTCGGTGCGTTTTCGGTCGCTACGGTATATGCAGACCGTTACCGCGCGCATCGCTGGGTGCCATGGGTGGCCTATGGATTGGCGAGCACGGTCGGATTCTCGCGGCTCACGCTGCAGGCGCACTTCACCTCAGACGTGTTTGTCGGCGCAGTGCTCGGGTATTCCATCAGCCATTTTATCGTCCTGCGACATAAAGCGATTTTTCCGCGAATGTGACGCTTATTGCCAGAAGCGAGCACCAATTTCAACCTGTAATCACCTGCAGGGCTTTCGCAGCCACACTGATCTCCACCGGCGTGCGGCAAATATACTCGCCGTCGGCGTAGACGTCCATGATCGGTTCCGTTTCGACTCGCACGGAAATGGCGCGACAATGTTCGACCTCGGCCAATTCGAGATGGCGGCCGCTAAATACTGTGGGGAAGAATCGCAACATGCGAAGCCGCGAGGTTTGCCGGACGAAGCAGATGTCCAGCAATCCGTCGTCGAGAACTGCATGCGGTGCGATCTTCATTCCGCCGCCGTACGAGCGAGCGTTGGCAATCGCAACGAGTGTTGCGAGTTGGCAAGTGCCTAACCCGCTCTCAGAAACGACGGGTGTGGTGCTTATCGTCATCTTTGGAAAGCGATAACTCGACATTTCCTGAAGGGCCGCAAGCACATATCCCCCATGGCTGCGCAGCCACGCGGGCATCAGATTGGCGCGGCGGCTGGCTTCGGCATCGAATCCGATGCTGGCCACGCAACAAAAATAGTGTTCCGCCTCAGGATGCCCGCTCAACGGCCGGATCACGCCCAGATCAACCTGCCTGACGTTCCTCTCTCCGGCAAGAAACCTCCGCCAAGCGTGCCGTGCGCGCGCCAGCGTTGAAAGCCCAAGCTCGCGCGCGAAGTCGTTGCCGCTGCCTGAGGCAACCACCAGCGCCGGCAGACCTGCATGGCAAAGCGCGGGCAACTGCCGGTGCACCGACCCGTCGCCTCCGAAAATAAGCGCACCATCATACCCTTCACCGGGGCGCAGATCATCCAACAACTCAAAATTCACGCCGGGAGAAGAGAACCTCTGCCAATCGAGTCTGTTCGCCCGCGGTCCGTAAATGATTGCAATGCGCACTCGCCGCAGATTACAACATTCGCGGACGCATTACTAGAAAGCGAGACCAGGAGCGGCCCTTCGCAAGTTGGGAGGGAATCGTTTACATCCGTACCTGATTGTGGATGATGCTGAGACGGACAGTTTCCAGGAAATAGTCCGTCTTGCTGGACGGGCACCGACAGACTGTGCAGGGAAGAAACAGCGACGGTGCTGAACCTGGAAGAAGCCAAGCG
>JBEKOS010000069.1:0-12689 GCA_049521535.1 Terriglobales bacterium
CCGGTCCTTCATGCTGCCGGTGGGGTTCTCGCTCTCCATCTTCAGCAGGATGCGTGCGCCACCGGCGGGCACGATTTTGCGCAAGGCCAATAAAGAGGTGTTGCCGATGCAACGAAGAATACTTGGCTTTAAGTTGTTCATGCTTTCCCTTCGCGAAGGATTATAAAGCGAACGGCAGTCCTGTTCCGGCAACCGACATTGGCAACCTCGCGCGCGGACGACCGTCGCCGCTGATTCACGCTGATCGAGCAGGGACAATCACGGCAAAGAGGCGACTCATTGCGGACCTGCGCCTGTTTGGCGGCGGGCCGGAATCCGGGATTACTCTGTCAGGTTATAAATCAACCCGTGCGGATCCTTAACATAGCATCTGGGGAATTCAGTCTCGTCTTTGACGATTTGGCAGCCCTTTTTCCGGAGACGTGCTTTAGCTTCTTCGACGCTTTTGACGGTAACTTCCAGCACCGGTCCCAGAGCCGGGCCGCGCTCAATATACAAGTTGATGTTTTTCCCACGGAGGCCGACCATGTCCGGATTCGTGTCCGTAATCTCAAAGCCAAGTTCCCTCACATAGAAGTTGGCGGCCTCCGTTGGGTCTGGAGACTGAATCAAAATGTCCGTGCCAAATGTGTTAGCCATGGTCTTCTCCGAGTTTGCAGAACGAATTGGAATAGCTGCTATAGAATCAGTGCGACGCGTGGGAAACGAGGTCCAGCGGAGCCATCGGCAGCACGCGTTTCATTTTGGGCACAGCATCATGCCGGGCTTCGGTCCGGTGTAGTTCTTCTTATAGACCTGCTTGTCGACGGAAAGCTTCGAGGCTGCGCCGAAGAAGCTCCACACCGTGGACGATGCTGAGATCCCGGTGTTCACGCTGACATCGAGGATGTGCGTCTCGCACGGCAGCATCGCCGCCGGCCCGCCATACACGATTCCAAACGAGCTGACCGGGCTGATGTATGCGGCGGGAGAAAACGTGACCAGGCCCAGCCCCATTCCCAGTTCCACGCGCGGGAACTCAACCGCCACCGTAAACCCGATCGGCCCCAGGCTCAGAATTTGCGTGGTGGGATCCTTCTGCGTGGGCTGCGTGATGGTTCCGGTCGGCTGCGAAGCCCCGTTATTCACAGCAAATCCGGCGCTGCCCGAATAGTGGATATTCATCAATCCCGACACTACAGTGTTTTTGGACGTGAAAGCCGGTGTGAAGATGATCCCCGAAGTGAACTTGATCGTGAATGGAATCGGGCCCACCGCGAAAGGAATTGTCACGCCAAGGTCCTTAAGGCCGGGATACAGCTTCAGCATGTTAGACCACGAACTGATCTTCGACATCGGGCCGGGAACGGTGCTGACCGCGTTCCATGTAACCGCCATGTCGCCCTCAAGCCCGGAGTTGCTGAAGTCGAGCTTGGTGACTTTTTTGTTGGAGATGGCGATGTTCATGATCGAGTCATAATTCTTGATGTAACCCGTAGCCTTGAACGACAGGTTCGCCGTTGTGTCCGAAATGCTCATTTCGATGTTCATCTGGTCCGGAGCCGGCGTAAACGAGATGCTGTACTGGAAGGGATCAACGTTCAGCGAGAACTTCAACGGCCCCTGCGAGAACGGCGTGCCGCCCGTTTGCGCATAAACCGCCGGCACCAGCGACCAGGAGCCTCTCGCCGGGCTCGCTGCGGCCGATTGCAGCGCTCCGAAATCGATTCTCTTTGTGGCTTGGATGTTTCCGTTCGCGATTGCATCGGTGATCTGTGCCGGCTCGGTCTGCACGACCACCACATCGCCGGTCTGCGTGGCATTTGTAACCCGCGCCAGCGCCAGGTCCGCCAGCAACATCACCGACCCCGCATGCAGCTTCCTCGCGTCGCTCGAGGAGGCGGCAAAGGTGTAGGTGGCGCCGTCGCTGCTCACTTTTTTCAGGGAACTCGCCACAGCCTCCGCGCTGAAGAGTACGGTTTCAGGGGTGTAGGTTACGTCGTAGACTTTGGCAGCGTCGCTGAGCTTTGGCGCACCACTCCAACCGCCGCTTGCGGGGCCGCCAACGTCTTCTCCCTTCTTGCATGAGATTGGGAGCAACAGAAGGAGAACGCAGCCTCCCGCCAGAAGCGGTTTCCTGAGTTGTGGCATCGATCTGACCATCCACCGGACTATACACCTACCCGGATATGCATAGCTAACGGAGTGCAAGTAGTTAGCCGACATGCCGCCAACGGTGCCGATGAGTCCAAGGCTGAGAACTGGCCTCATTTTCGACGTGACACCGTAGCTTGCCAACGTCGGCTCGTGCCTCGTTCGCGGTGACAACGATTCTGTCGTCCATAAGTCTTCCCGAAGCACGTAGGAATGCAGCAATTACTTCATCGCATCCGTAGGAACTCCCGGCAGTGCGCCAACCTCCGGGGCAACCAATTTATAAGATTGCTTCGTTGTCTTGCCCGCTGAGTCGCGAAATAGTACCATAATCCCGTTCTTTTCCATCCGTGCCGGAAACGTCTGGCCCACAGGCAGCGGGGCGCATCTTGACCATTGTGATTTCACGGTGCAGGTAACGCTGAAAGTCCTGCCGCCGCTATCCTGCACTTGCATGATGTTCTGCACCCACCGTTCCCGGCTGTCGTCGCAGACGGCCCCGAATATCTCAGGATCACAATCCTTCGTTCGAGACTTTCTGTTATGCAGGTGAAAGTTTTCGCTTACCACTTTGATCTGCAGCGGGAAGGCCGACGACGTGGTCAGCGTCTGAGCCTTAGGCACTCCGTCATGCGGGTGGAGTTCAATTTTGCAACTGACGTTGGCACATACGCCACTAATCACAACCAAAGCGGTAAGTAGCCGTCGCCGGAATTTCCAAGTTGGATTTTCGCAGGGTGCGAATCGCGCTTCTCCCGCGCTATGCACCATGGATTTGCCGCCCATTGGGTCGTGACCTCCGGAGCAGCCTTACTGCCCGCTCAGATAAAGATAAACATCTACATCCAAACGCCACAAATCCGATTGGCTGGTTTGCGGAATCTAATCTACATGCGAGTAGTCAGGACCATCGCCCCCTTTGTTGCAATGATTCAAACCGTCCTTTTTCTGACTCATTTGTTTCTTTACGAAACGTGGAGTTTTTCGCCTGCAGGGAACCACTTCCATGGAGCATTGTGGATCAAGCTGGTCTGCGGCGTTTTGTCGGTGAGCTTTGTGACTGCGTCTTTGCTTGCCTTTCGCTACACCAATTCCGCCGTGCGAGCTTTCTACAGGGTGGCCGCGGTTTGGGTGGGCCTGTTAAGCTTCCTGGTTCTCGCAGCGCTTTCTTCCTGGATAATTTTCGGAGTTGCGCGGCTGGCCGGGCAGGACTTGAACTTCCATAAGCTGGTGGTAGTACTGTTCAGCGCCTCTGTAGTGGCCGGATTCTATGGGGTCTTCAACGCAAGCTGGACGCGCATCACGCGGACCACGGTGCGCCTTGCGAACCTGCCGGCAGCGTGGCGCGGGCGAAGGGCTGCGCTCATCAGCGATCTACACCTGGGGCATGTGAGAAACGGCGGTTTTCTGCGGCGCATGGTCGCAAAGATTTTGCGGGAGGAGCCGGACGCAATCTTTATTGCCGGCGATTTGTATGACGGCACCGCCATCGATGCGGGGCGGGCGGCCGAACCGCTGAGCGCGCTCACGGCGCCGCAGGGCGTTTATTTTGTCGCAGGGAACCACGAGCAATTCGGGGACGACGCCAAGTATCTGCGCGCCATTGCCGGAGCCGGGGTGCGCGTGCTTACCGACGAAAAGGTTGAAGTGGACGGTCTGCAGATTGTGGGCGTGCCGTACCGGAACGCCGTGCGCGAAGGGCACCTGGCTTCCGTGCTGCACGGCCTTCGCCTGGACCGCGACCGCGCGAGCATTCTCCTGACGCACGCGCCTGACCATCCGGGAATCGCCGAGGCAGCGGGCATATCGCTCCAGCTTTCGGGGCATACGCACCTGGGGCAGTTCATACCCTGGAACTGGCTGGCACGCCGGGTGTACCGACAGTTCGTGTACGGCTTGAGCCGGATCGGGGAAATGCTCGTCGTCACTTCCAGCGGGGCAGGAACTTGGGGACCTCCACTGCGGCTGGGATCGAATCCGGAAATCGTGATGCTGGAATTTGAATAGGTAGCCGTTCCATCGTCGTGGCCGGAGCAGCAGGCATACCAGCCTGCACTCTGGCTGAGGATGACGATTCCTCGTCGCGGCCGTTGTCCACCTCGGCGCCGAGTCTCCCGAACATTCTGCAGCAAAAATTCCCGACGAATCAAAGGGCACATTTGCCCAAGGTTTACCGACCATTTACTTCCGCTGTCGGAATTGGCAAGTCCAATTATCTTGGCGGCGATTTCGGCTCCGTGAGTCACGCCGCACCAGGGGTGCTCGAATGCAGGCCGCATTTCGGCAAGAGAATGATTTGTCCGCGATGGTGATTCAGGCGGGGGACTTCACCATCAATCTTGAGCAATGTACCGCAGCCCTGCGGGGCCGGGAATTGCGATTGACCCCGGAGGAACTGGATGTCCTCGTATATCTCGCCGGACATCCCGAAAGCTACGCTACGCCGCGTACAGTGCTGGCGACAAAATGGACAGCCAATCAACCTCGAAAAACCGCGTTCTTGAGGGCGTTGATTTCTCTCCGTAAGAAGCTGGAGGCTGCCGAGCCTGGAAGCCGCTACCTGCAAACAGAATGGTCGGTCACGTACCGGTTCGATCCCACCGCGGTTCGGCCATCAGGCATCAGGATCGTGGACTGGCGAAAATAGCCCGCGAGCGACATGAGCATTCCAAGGCTACTTTTGCGCATTCCGAACACAGAGGGCCCGTTCGCCGTAGCAGGAGTCCCGCGGGGCGGCGTGCCGCTGGCCGTTGGTGAAGCTGAAGTACCATACCTCCGCAGCGCCATTTTGCGTAGCGCTCCAGTGCCAGCCGGTCAGAGTAAGGCCACCCTTGACGTGGTAAGGGAAGGGACTGCCGTATAGAATCATCGATGCCGTGGCACGCCAATCGTAGATTCCCTGCAGCTCTTCGATACCCGGCAGCCGCCAGCCTGCATTCCCGCCTACGCGCAAATTCTTGCAGTAGCCCATGGCGCGGTTCCAATCAAGATCGGAACCATTGTCCATTCCTGCCCACATGAGTCCGGTTGCCGGGTCAGTCCAAGTGCGTGCGGCCTTGGGCTCGCCTGGTTTGAGCTTTGGCTTGGAACCATTGTCCTGTGCCGCCAGCGGGAGGCAGAAGGTGGCGAGCCAGCAAAGCAAAATTGGAAGTGGCCTCATCATCAGGATCTTATTTTGGCCGCGTGTTCAGCTTGTCGATGACGCGCTTCAGTTCTTCCAGCTTCTGGCCGGCCTCGCCGAGCTTGCCTTCCGCAGTCAGCCGTTGATAGTCGGCAAGGGCTTTAGCGGCTTCCGCGATGAGCGCATCAGGGCCGGCCGCGGCCGGGGACGTGGCGGCTACAGTTGCCGTCGCTGATGTGGGGTGCGCCGGCTCCGCCGAAACTGCTGCGGCGTTCAGTGACGAGGGCGCCCCGCCAAAAAGCGCCGCCATCGCGGACTCAAAGGTCGGTCCGTATGCCAGCCGGTCTTGCAGCGCCAGCACCACCAGACGCAGCTCAGGCATCGGGCTCCGTTCGGCCTGCAGGTAGATCGGCTCGGCATACAGCAGCGCCCGCCCGCAGGGGATTACCAACAGGGCTCCGCGCCGGACATGCGAGCCTTGCTGGTTCCACAGCGTGAGCTGTCCGGAGAGTTGCGCGTTCTGATCGATGCGCGCCTCGATCTGCAGCGGCCCGTCGACCAGCTTGGTTTTGGGAAAGTTGTAGACCACCGAGGTGCCGTATTTTTCGCCATCGCTGCGCCCGGCGATCCAGCCAATCAGGTTGTTCCGGTTGGCCGGCGTGAAGGGCAGAATCTCCACGAACTCCTCGCCGCTTTCACCCGGCAGCTTCATCAGCACGAAATTCGGCTGCATGGTCTGGGTGCTTTGCTCACCCCCTTCGCCCATGCCGACCTCGGTGGCGACCGTCCACAAGTCTTCACGGTTGTAAAACGCCTCTGGATCCGTCATGTGATACAGCCCGTACACTTCCGCCTGCAGTTTGAGCAGCAGCTCCGGATAGCGGACGTGCTTGCGCAGCCCGGGCGGCATGGCGGCGGCGTCTTTGAACAGCGCCGGAAAGATGCGGCGGTAGGCGGCGATGATCGGGTCCTCCTGATCGAATACGTAAAACGTAGTGGTGCCGTCGTAGGCGTCGATGACCACCTTTACGCTGTTCCGCATGTAGTTGACGAGGTCGTGGCCCAGACGGTAATGGGTCGAGTAGGGATAGCTGTCGGAAACCGTGAAGGCATCCATGATCCACGAGAGCCGCCCATCGTCGCCGAGCACGACATATGGATCCGGATCGTAGGTGAGGAACGGCGCCAGTGCCGTTACGCGGTCGCGCACGTTGCGCCGCATCAGCAGCCTGCTTTCGCTGGTCACGTCATCGCTGAAGGGCAGCTTCGCCAGGTCGTCGCGGTCCAGCGCAATCACAACGCGGCGCAGAAAGCCTCCCAGGACTATGCCGCCGTTGCCTTCATAAGAGTTCAGATTGTTGGTTTCGCCCTGCGGGTAATTGAATTCCTTCTGCCGCGTCTTCACGTAGACGTCGGTATTGGTCAACTCGCCGAAATACACTTCCGGCTGCGTCACTTTCAGGCTGCGCACCGTGCTCTGGACCGGCATGTTGCTCAAAATCAGCGTGGGCAGGCCTTCCGGCGTGAACCCATTCACCGAATTCATGGTGATGCCGTAACCGTGAGTGTAGATCAGCCTCTCGTTGATCCAGTTACGGCTGCTCTCGGGGAGTTTCTCAACGTTCAGCTCGCGCGTGGCCAGCATTACCTCACGCGTGACGCCGTCGATCTCATAGCGGTCGATGTCGATATCGGGAAAGTCGTAGTAGGTGCGGATCTCCTGGATCTGGCGCAGCGTGTCCTGAAGCGCGTGCCAGTCCCACAGGCGGATGTTCTGCAGCGTTGCCTGATTATTCGCCGGTTCGGCGGCCTCCACCGTTGTCTCGGCGGGAAATTCGCGCTGCACCACCCGGTTCAGGCCGTAGGCCTGCCGCGTGAGTTCAGTGTTGTGGACAATATAAGGACGCTCGCGCACCAGTTCGTTGGGCTTTACGATGAAGCTGCTGACGTACCACACAACCACCTGAAGGCCGAGATAGCAGATTACGGCCGGCAGAATCGCCGCCACCAGCCCGAACCTGCGCCCGGCTGAGACAGCATTCGCGGCAGCCAGTAGCGCACCCAAAGCCAGGGCCGCGCAGACCACCAGCATCCCGGTGAGCGCTACGTGCGCGTCCGTGTAGGTGACACCCCCGAAGATCGTGTGATCTTCGAACAGGCGCTCGAACCTGCCAAGATAGGCGCGCATGGCGATGACCAGCAACAGAAATGACAGGGTGATCGAAATCCCGCGCCAGGGTGTTGTGCCGGAGCGGCTGCGCCCGGTGGCCATGCCGGCTCCGCCTCCAAGAAAAAAGAAGAAAACGGCCAGCGCGCAAGTCATAACGGCGAGAGTCAGCAGCCAGCCGTTGAGGAGCTGCCACGCCGGCAGGGTGAACAGATAGAAGTTCAGCGACTTGGCAAAGATCGGATCCACGGCGCCGCCCGCAGCCTGCGGAGCGTACCAGAACAGAGCCAGCGTCGGCCACTCCTCCATCATGCCGCCACCGGTGGCCGCGGCAATCAGGAGCGAAACGCCCAGCGCGATCAGGCGCAGGACGCGATCCACCGGCAGCTTGACCGGTTCTCCGCCGATGAAGATTGTCTGGCCGCTCGGGGAATCGGGGAAATGCGCCCGCTTCAGGGCGAGGAACGATCCGTAAAGAATGAGAAACGTGGCCGCGGCAAAGGCCGCGAAGATTCCCCACTGGAAGCCCTGGGTTTTCCAGAACACCTCCGCATAGCCGAGCGACCCGAACCAGAGCGTATCTACGTAATACGACAAGGCGGTGCGGCCGCCGAAGAAAATGGCGGCTACGGCGGCCACAATCAGGAGGAAGCGACGACGATACCGCGGCGCATGCGTTCGCGGCCAATCAATGGATTCAGGCATGGCTTAGACCCGCTTTCACTAATTCTATTAGTCGTCCGTATGATACTCCCCTCCACTGCTGCGAATTTCCTGAAGGCTCGAGTAAGAGAGAAGCAAGAAAAAATCGCCGCTGATTAACGCTGAAAAACACCGATCCACCAGTCTGCATTTCTTGCTTGTCGTGGAAATCCGCGTAGATCAGCGTCCATCTGCGGTGAGTTTTCCTCAGCGGCGTCTGCGACCCCTATAGTGAAAACGTTTGCGAGCCAGGCTGCCAAGTCGAAAGCGGTTGGCAGCTGGCAGGTCTGGATTAAACGCAGCGCTTCCAACGGGATGGCGGCTCCGCGATGGACCAGGCTGCCACACTGCCAACACAAATTTCACTGCGCTTCTCCCTGATTGCCGCCCATAGCTTCAGGCGCTTTCGTTTTTGGCAGAAACCATTGCCAAAGGGGGTGTTTATCCGAGCCGTAGTGTTGAGAAACTACGCCGAGGCGGGCCTTGGCGCGCCGGAGCGTTCTCTCGGGAATGCCGTCCTGATAGGCCTGTTCCATGACGAATGTCGCCTCTTGCGGTTGCTTCGCCAGAACGCGGCGAAGCATCTCCATTGCCTCCTCAATGCCCTTCAGTTCCTGCGCCGGGGGCGGCGACAGGAAAGATTCGACGGTAAGATCGCACTTTCCGGTCCAGCGGAAAATGCCATGCTCGCCCGCCTCAATGGCGTAGCCCAGGGAGTCGCCGAGCATGCCGCAGTTGGAGCGCACATGGACCAAGCCACGCCGCGCCGGATCCACCGGATCACGGCCGGCCAGCAGTTCACTCCGTACCGAGGGCAATTCCGCGTTGATTCCGGAGCGGGTGGCCGGCAGGCCACGCACCAGCAGGATGCCGCAATGGTAGTCCTCGGCCAGTGCGGCAAGCTGGTCCATTACGCCGCGCAGTGCGGAAGAGGGCGTCGCCCGCCGCGACTCTGCCGATAGGTAGGACTCGAGCGGATCGAGGATGACGAGTCCGAACCCGGCTTCGCTGGTCGTGCGCTGCAGCGGAGACAACCCGGCGCTGGATGCGCTTCTTCCGGGGAGTTTGCCGGCAAGCTGGAAACTGCGCTGCTCGCCGGTCAGGAAGCCGCGCATCATCTGCACGCGGCTGGCGTCCCCGCCAAGGGCGTCGAAGCGGGGCCGAGGCACATGCCTGGGGCTGTTTCCCGCGGTCAGGTACAGCACGTCGGCGGCGGGGCAACTTTTGCCGGCCGTAATTCCGGCGGCGATGCTCAAGGCAAGATACGTCTTGCCCACGCCCGCTTCGCCGCTCAAAACGCTCAGCATTCCTTTTGGTACATATGGTTCCCACAGCCATTCGACCGGCCTGGGTTCCCATTGGCTCAACGGTCCCAGATCGGGCCGCGGCGCCAGTTCGGTTATGGTTGACTGATTCATTTGCGTGCTCATAGCTCCTCCTTCTCATGCGCAGCACCGGCATGCTCATGGTGCATGTTTCGCTCTTTCTTCGCCATGCGATATTCTTGTCGCGATCAATGCCATAAGTCAATACACGAAATGTAGTGATATAGCCAGGAGCTAACACAAGATGCGCGAAAGCAAATGCTTCAGCGCGGATCATCGCCCACCAAAACGAGGTTCTCCGCCAACAGGTCTTGTTTTCCTCAGCGGCCTCGGTGTCCTCTGGGGTGAAAAGGGCAGTCCCCATAGGTGAGCCGGGGCAACGCGGCCTCGATTGCCCCGGTGCGGTACGGGCCAACGCTATCGAAAGTTGTGCTCCTTCGCCAAAATTCCAATCCGGTTTCGGTACAATTGATTTGCCATCACGTAGGCCCGTAGCTCAGTTGGTTAGAGCGCTTCCTTGACACGGAAGAGGTCGATGGTTCGAGTCCATTCGGGCCTACCATATCCCTTTCAACGGTTTGGAGCCGTTGGTCCATCCGCTTATTTCTGCTTTCTATCCACTATCCGATCCGTTCTATTGAAACCCTTCCTCCGCCTCGGTGTTCACCTCAAAACCGGCCAACGGTGATCACTTCAAAACCGGCCAACGGACCTCGCCTAAGACGTAAGCTTTTCTACTCCACGGTGAGCCGCTGAGGCAAGCGTTTTGCCATCAGTGGCCGGGACTTTGAGTTACAAACTTGCGGTCGAGGAAGCGGAAGCGGGCTCTGCTGGAGAGCAACCCGCCAGGAATACTCCGCCATTGAGTCCATTTCGAAATAAATTCAAGGCGCCGCGCTGCGTGCCGGCGCATATGAACTCTTCCAGTTGGAGGCTCCCGTCAAGGCGCGGCTAGAAGGGTGAATTCACGCTTTGTGTTATCATGGCCGTGTTAATTACTATGGCCGTGTTAATTAACAAGGCCGTGGTAACTTATGATTCCACAAGCCAGGGAGGAAGCGTGATCGCTCGCGGGCAATCAGGGGACGAAAGTCACATGCTGAACATTCTTGCCGAAGCCTTCCAGGATGCCGGCTGGAGAATCGGGCCAGGGGTGCGAGCGGCCGCCCTGCCGGGCGGCGAGCTCCTCGTGCGCAAAGGCAACCTTGCATACGCCGTTGACCTGAAGCGTGCCTCCGAAGGGCGCCCCGACAGGCTCATCCCGCTTCTTTCGCAATCCATTCTTCAAATCCGGAAGGCGTCAGAAGCGTTTGGGCCAGAGGTCTCGCCACTTGCGGTTGTGGCGGCCCCGCGCATCCCGGAGTCGGTTGCGGACCAGATCAAGCGATTTGCAGATAAAAACGCGCCCGAGGTGGCGGTTGGAGTTTTCGATTTGGAGGGCATGAGGTCTTTTCACGGGCCCGGCCTAGAAGGCTTAAACCGAGAACGCCCGGCGCCGCGCTTTAGGATCAACATCCCAATCATGGAGCCGTCAAATGCCAGCTTTTTCTCTGGCGTCAATCAATGGCTGTTGAAGGTCCTGCTGGCGCCAAAATTGCCTGAATCATTACTCGCAGCTCCTCGAGAGGAATATCGGAATGCTTCCCAATTAGCGAAAGGAGCCAGCGTTTCCGTAATGAGCGCATTCCGGTTCATTAAGCAGATGCAGGAAGAGGGCTTTCTCGACGAATCCAACAAGAAGCTACGCCTTGTGCGGGTAAAGGATCTGATGAAGCGATGGCAAGCCGCAAGCCTGGGCAGGCAAGAATACCGTATGAAATGGCTCATCCGCAATAACGCATCGGATGCCCTTTATCAATCGGTTCGGAAATTTCTCGCGAAGCCATCCCGGTCTCGATCAGGCAAGCCCAACAGACTGTCCGGAAGGCGGGCGGCCAAACATTCCGATTCTCCACTTCGTGTATGCGTAGGCTTGTTTGCTGCCGCAGAGCTGTTGGGGTTGAGTTTTGTACACGGCGGTCCCCAGCACCTCTATGCCGAACAAGCCAATCCTGAGCTGTTCCAGGCACTAGGACTGGTCAGCGCGCGGGAAGGGGAATCCGTGGACGTGTTTGTGCGCATACCGCTTGCTCGGGCTGCCATTTTCCGCGCTGCGGTGGACGTAAGAGGTGTACCTGCATCCGATGTTTTGCAAATCTGGCTCGACGTAAGCGTGCACCCGTCACGAGGCAAAGCTCAGGCAGACGAAATCTGGCACCGAGTGTTGGCGAAATGCCTGGAGGAAAAGTGAGCCCAGCATCGGACACTGAAAACTTTGTGCGGCTTGTGCATGCGCTCAGCCCGTGGCTGACCCAGGTCGTCGTTATCGGCGGCTGGGCGCATCGCCTGTACCGGCTTCATCCGCTGGCGCAGAGAGTCGATTATGCGCCACTGACTACGCTCGACACTGATGTGGCTTACCCGAAGAGCTTGTGGGCGGTGTGGAAGACGTCCATACAAGACTGAAGGCCAGTGGTTTCAATGAACAGATTATGGGGGAGAATCGTCCTCCGTCTACCCGCTACGCTTTGGGCGAAGAAAGCGGCGGTTTTTACGCCGAGTTCTTGACGCCACTGATTGGGGCGCCGGGAGCCGGGGAAGGCAGACTGCGACAATTACAATCGCGGGTGTAACTTCACAGAGGCTTCGATACTTGGAGTTGCTCCTTAACGCCCCATGGCAAATAACGCTGGGCGCCGAGGCCGGGTTTCCGGTCGGGGAGCCTATCATCGTCCGGGTTCCAAATGCCTCAAGTTACCTGGCGCAAAAGCTCTTGGTACATCAAAAACGCGAACCAAGGGAACGCGCAAAACACATCCTGTACATTCATGACACAATCCAGACCTTCGGGCGCGCGTTGCCACGGCTTAAACAAGAATGGGCCGATAGCGTGAGGCCGCTGTTATTGGGAAAGGCCGCAGCGAAGGTTGTGTCCAGCGCGGAAAAACTGTTTGCCGATGTGACTGACCCAATTCGGGCCGCTTCAATCGAAGCAGCTGCGACTGGAAGGAGCGTAGACCCGGAAGAGATCCGGGCTGCTTGTCAGGCCGGATTGAGGCAGGTCTTTGCCTAACGGACGTCACACGGCGACCACCATAGAAATGGTGTCCGACTCGGATCGTGGTCTGGTTTTGGGCACAAATCCTAACGAGTCAAGGTTAACTTGGGGCATATGATGCTAGCAGCACAGTGCCGAGCTGAC
>JBEKOS010000070.1:0-12665 GCA_049521535.1 Terriglobales bacterium
AGCCCGCCGCCTTTTTGCAGCGACGCCGCCAGTTCCCTGGCCATGGCGCCGTGATAAAACTCATCAGGATTCCTGGAGATGCGCTTCAGCGTGCGCGCCAGTTCCGGCTGGCGAAAAACATCGCCCGGCTGGTAGTACCTGCCATTCCGCTGGAAGATACGCTGCGATTCGGCAAACCTGGAAAGTTTCGGGTTCTGGAAATCCCGGGCGTCTTCATAGGAGAGCACAAAACCGTCCCGTGCCAGACGGATCGCCGGTTGCATCACGCGGGCAAGCGGCAGCGTGCCCCACTTCTTCTGCGCATATACCATGCCCGCGACCGAGCCGGGCACCCCTATGGCGCGGTAGCCCACGAGGCTGGCATCCGGAAGCACATTCCCTTGCGCATCCAGATACATGCCGGCCGTGGCCTGGGCGGGGGCCTTCTCGCGGTAATCGAGAAAATGTTCTGTGCCGTCGGCGTTGCGCACCAGCATGAAGCCGCCGCCACCGAGATTCCCGGCCTGCGGATAGACCACGGCCAGCGCAAAACCGACCGCCACCGCGGCATCCACGGCGTTTCCCCCGTCCCTCAGAATCTCGATTCCTGCCTGCGATGCCTCGGCGTGCACGCTTACCACCATTGCATGTGCGCCGTGCGCGGGATGCATGGGCGCGGCGGAGACGGGCAAGGCAAACAGCAACAACAA
Source organism: Terriglobales bacterium (assembly GCA_049521535.1). Classification (GTDB taxonomy): domain Bacteria; phylum Acidobacteriota; class Terriglobia; order Terriglobales; family Acidobacteriaceae; genus CAZUCM01. Next base: position 690 of record JBEKOS010000070.1, read on the forward strand.
CCCGGCGAAGACCACGCAGTTCGTCAGGCCTGGAATGTGTTTTCCTGAAATCATGGAAGCAGGCTTCGACGCCCATGCACAACGGTCGCAATCATTATTTCATCGTCCTTGATGTGCTAAATGATTCGGCAGCTATACGCGAAGATCTCTCGAAGGTCGTCGTTGTCAAACTCGGAACCTTCCTGCCCATCCGAAGAAACTTACTGAGGTTGCGGCTAGCTTGGACGATCCGTTGCACGACGGAACGGGCGTATGCAGGCGAATCGTTTGCAATGTAAGCCGCGATACCGTCCAGGTCGGCAACAGCACGTGGTGACCAGTTCACTTGATTAGCCATTTGGCCAACTGCGCCTCCGCCTCATCCCGCGACATGACTCCGGAACGCTGCGCCTCTTCTAATCCGTGTCGCACTTTGTCTACAACGTAATGATGGTAATGAATATCTTCCAGCGAGCGATCATCTGGCAGTCGATTTAGCAGCAGTTCGACATCATCCTTGGCGGTGCTCACATGCGCTCCGAAAGATACACTTGAATCATTCACGGCTCAGGCGACTCAAGGTTATTCGAGGAGCCATGCATTCCCCTACGAGACCAGCCGCGGGTTTACGGCTTGAATGCTGCTGTAGCGTACAAAATCTTTCTCATTAAACGTGAGTATGCGACCTACGTCATGCACGCGCATAACCGCCACCAACCTCGCATCGTGGACTTGGTTGCCCGATACGTTGTAAGTGAGCAGTATTTGACGCCATTCGTCGTGTACGGACGGGTTTTCCTGCAACAGGCGCAGGCGGGTTTCGAAGAGACGTGCTTTGCGGCCTGCATCGTGCGGCGACAGGCCAAATCCATTCCGCTCCAAGGGGCGGGTGCAGGCATTCCAAAATTCACCGAGATTCTGGGATGTGTAGCAGAGAATTGCGCCATCACGAGCGAGCACGTCAAGGGCGGCAGCGACCGTGCCGTAATCGGAATCCCTGGGCTGTACCCAACGAAGCAGAATATTGGTATCGAGCAAGTAGAGGGAGCCAGCCATTGTCAACGCTGATCCTCGTAATAGCTTTCGCGTGTGAACACGTTTGTCGGCAGCTCCGGGAGGTTTTCTGCGCCCTCCGCGATCTCAGCCAGCATTGTATGTAACTCCTCAATGGAGAGCCTTCCTTGAGGTTCCGGAGGGGCTGCGATCGCGTTTTGCAGAAGGATCTGTGCAAATTCTTCTATTGCGACGCCACGCTTTTGGGCGCCTGCAGCCAACTCTTTCAGTATTTCCGGCCGTACTTCAATCTGGATTGTCATAACGGGCTGTACCCCCACACATTTTATCCGGTCTTTCTGCACGTGAGTCGAATGTTGATGCGATGGCACAGGTTCGCATTGAAATTTTCAAGACGGAACCACAGAAACCAGGAGCCCCCAAGAAAAATCCTGCCACCCGATGCTTCGGACATCCTCCGGCTCCTCTGTGGTGATTGCTCACCCGCGTTGTACGATGATTGTGCATGGTCGCAACTCCTCAAGTTCCTCCGCCCGCGCGCCAGTCATTTATGCAGAAGGTAAATCGTTTCTGGGCGCGGGTCACCGAAGGCCAGGCGGTGGACCAGCTTTGGCGCCAGTTTGTCACCGACGCCCGTTCCAGCTATCGCGTGTACTCGCGCGACGTCCCGCACCAGGAGGCGGTTGCCGCTCCGCGCAGCAGGTTTCGCCGGTTCCTGCATGCCGCCAAAGAGTGGTTCTGGGCCATCCTGATGAAACTAACCCCGGCTCGGCGGGTGGTCCTGCTGCTGGGCCTGGTGATGCTCTTCACCGGAGAAATCCAGACCTCAAAGGGCACGATTGACTTCGACCTGCGCACCTATGGCGGTTTGGTGATCCTGCTCGTGCTGGTCATGGAGCTTGCCGATCGCGTAGTGATGAAGCGCGACTTGGAAATCGCCCGCGACATCCAGCGCTGGCTCGTGCCGGCAGCGCCGCCCGTGATTGCCCGGGTGGATATCGCATTTACCACCCGTCCGGCAAACACGGTCTCTGGTGACTACTACGACGTGTTGCCGTGGCCGAAATCCGCATCCGGGCCGGAAATCCAGGGTGACAGCCCCACCCATTACCTCCTCGTCGTTGCGGATGTCGCGGGCAAGAGCGTCCCCGCCGCCTTGCTTATGGCGACTTTCCATGCCAGCTTCCATTCGCTCGCCGGCAACACCGCTTCCCTGTTTGAGCTGGTGCGCGGCGTAAACCGCTATGTGTCGGCGCGCAGCGGCGGCGGACAGCGCTTCACCACCGCCTTCCTCGCCGATCTCGACACCTCCAGCAACACGCTGACCTACGTCAACGCCGGGCATAACCCTCCGATGCTGCGCCGCGCCAATGGTTCAATCGAACGTCTGGAAGCCGGTGGCTTGCCGCTGGGCATCCTGGCCGACGCCCACTACGATCAGGAAGTCAAAACTCTCGCTGCCGGCGACACTCTGGTTGTCTTCACCGATGGCGTAGTCGAGGCCATAAATCCCGCCGGCGAAGAATTCGGAGAAGGCCGGCTGCTGAATTGTGTGCTGCCCGCCGGACGCAGCGCGGCCCAATCGCTGCAAACCATCATGCAAACTGTGGATTACTTTGTGGGCACTGCGCCCCAGCAGGACGACATCACCTGCCTGATCGCCAGGATCCAGCCCGAGGTTGCGCGATGACGGGTCGTAGCTTGTGGCGCTGCCTCGTGACCACGATGGCCACGCTCGGATTCCTGATGGTCATGGTAACGGTCACGCCCATCGATTCCTGGTGGGCACGACTGCTGGCGGGGCTCTGGAATGATCCCCAAGGTGACGTGCTGATCGTCCTCGGCGGCGGGACGCTGGAGGATGGCATGCTCGGCCAGGATAGCTACTGGCGCAGTGTGTATGCCGTTCGTGTTTTTCGCGAAGGCGGAGTCAGGGAGATCATCCTCAGCGGCGGACACCTGCATGGAGTTAGCGTCTCCCAGGCCATGCGGACCTTCCTGGTTTCACAGGGAGTTCCAGGTGAAATCATTGTGCTGGAAGATCGCTCGTACTCCACGCGCCAGAATGCTCTCTACACCGCGCCGTTGCTGACCATGCCCGGCAGGAAAATCCTGCTCACCAGCGACTACCACATGTTTCGCGCCAGCCGCGTATTCGCCAAGGCCGGCATTCAGGTCGTACCTAGGCCCATCCCCGACATTCTGAAGCGCTCTTCCCGATGGCAGGGACGATGGCCCGCATTCCAGGAATTGTCCGTGGAAACCTGCAAGATTGTCTACTACTGGCTGCGCGGGTGGATTTAACCTGAAAGGCTTGCGATTGACAGCCTACAGTCGATATTTGCGCTGGAGCGCGCACGAATGCGTTACGGAGTTCACGGCCAGGCGTTTCGAGAACGCCCGGCGTAGACCAAGCGCAATAGTTTCGCAAGTCACGAAACCTCGCTACGGCACCGTCAGAAGAATCCGCGCCCATCCAGCAGCAGGAAATCGACAAATCCATCGGCGTCTGGTCGAAATCATCGCCGAATTCGTCGAGCGTTTTCTTCTTGAGCTTGACATGCGCCTCAAGCTGGAGGTTTGCCTCCGTTTGCGGGAGCCATTCAGCCCCTACGCCCATCCATAACCCATCAATGGAACGCCGTTGTCTCAACGGCGCCGGGATGACTTCCGCACAAGCTGGGGGCCGGGGCCGCTGCGCTGAGAGTATTTCTAAGAAATGGCCCGGGAATATGTTGTGCCTCTTTGATAATGTCCCCTTTTGTCCTCGTTAGAAATGTCCCCTTTATAGATTGACACTGCACTGGCGGTTTTCTTGATGGGCCGCCAAGCGGAGGTCTCGTTGAAGAGGACAGCGATGAGCAAGCACGAGTTACGGCGGGTGGAGGTTCTGGGACGAGTGGCGAGCAAGCAATTGCGGCTCTGGGACGCGGCGGTGCTCATGCAAGTGGGTTACCGGCAAGCCAAGCGGCTGTGGCGGCAGTATCAACAGAAAGGAGCGGCGGGATTGAAGCACGGCAATGCGGGACGAAGTTCGAATCGAGCGAAGCCAGCGCAGTTTCGCGAGCAGGTGTTAGCGCGCGTGCGGGAGAAGTATTCGGGGACCGAGGAGGAGCGGTTTGGGCCAACGCTAGCGGCCGAGCACCTGGCGGCAGAAGACGAAGTGGACGCGGAGACGTTGCGTCGCTGGATGCTGCAGGCAGGACACTGGAGTCGGCAGCGCAAGCGCAAGCCCTATCGCCAGCGGCGGGAGTGCAAAGCGCATTTTGGGGAACTGGTGCAACTGGACGGCAGTTTTCATGACTGGTTTGAGGGGCGGGGGCCGCGCGGCTGCTTGATGAACCTGGTCGACGACGCCACCAGTAAGTGCCTCTGCCGGTTGGACAAGGAAGAGACGATTTGGGCGGCGGTGGCGGTGTTGCGGGCCTGGATTCGCCGCTATGGAGTTCCGCTGGCCTTATACACGGATTGGAAGAATGTGTACAAACGGGAACCCACGGCGAAAGAGGAGTTGCAGGGAGTGGTTCCGGAAACGGAGTTTGGGCGCATGTGCGCGCGCTTGGGGATCCTCATCATCGGCGCCGGCTCGGCGCAAGCCAAGGGCCGGGTGGAGCGCAATCACGGCACGCACCAGGACCGCTTGGTGAAGAAGCTGCGGCGCTTAGGCATACAGGATTACGCGGCGGCGAATGGGTATTTGGAAAAGGTATATCTGCCGGAACACAATCGGCGCTTTGCGCGGGCGCCGCTCCAGCAACAGGACTATCACCGGCGGGCACCGAGTGCGGCGGAATTACGCCGGGCGCTGTGCTTAGAAACCCAGCGGCGAGTGAGCAATGACTGGGTGGTGCGTTATCAGCGGCGTTACTTGCAACTGCAACCGCAATCCCGGAGCTACGTTCCGGCCCAGGCGCAAACGACGGTCTGTGAATACGAAGACGGAACCCTGGAGGTCCACTACCGGGATCGGCGGATCCCGGTAGTGGAGATCGTAGAAAAACGGCGTCCGCCCAAGGTGAAGCGTTCCCTGCCGATGCCCTGGCAGCGATTGCATCGGCCGGAGCCGCAACTGCAAACTGGAGAGCCCGGTTGCGCCGTGTTGGTGGAGGCACCTGTCCCTGGGGAGCCTCCCTCCGCTACGCTTCGGGAGGCTCCCCAGGGACAACCACCCCTTTGCGGGGATTAACAATAACCAGCAAAAAGGGGACATTTCTAACGAGGTAAGGAAGGGGACATTTCTAATGAGGTTTGACAAATGGCCCGGGAATATTGACATATCTCAATTACTCGTGTATATTAACGCTTGTTGGTCGTAATACGATTGACTAGCTGGGAAAGCACCAGTAAGGGCGCCGCGGTCGCCGGAAGTAACCTGCGCCGGGAAGCAGTCGGCAGTCCCCGGTCGTCAGTCGCCAGTTGAGGAAATGGCACTCGTCAGTTGCTGCTCGGCTGGCGTCGGATCGGATGAACCGGTTGCAAATGGCCTCGGTGCAAAACTATGATCCCCTTGAGACCCTTGAGACGCTTCAGGATTCAAAAGGAGTTAGGGGCATTTCGTTGAGCCCCTTCGATGAGCCCCTTCGTGAGCCCCTTCGAGAAAGTGAGCCTCTTCAAGGAATAAGGAAGACGATCGGTCTCAGTTGCGTTGGCGCCTTCAACATCTTCAGCCTCTTCTTGATTCCGTTGGACTTGCAGCCGCAGCCCGATGGGCGCCTTCGGTGGGCGTCTTCAACCTGTTCATAATCCGAAAGAGGACGTCGTCAATATTAAATTGTGAGTCGCCGGCGGCACTGAAGCGGCCGAGCCTCCGGGGACTCAGTTTGAGCACCTTGAGCATCTTGAGCACCTTGAAAATTCGTGCTGATTACAAAGGAGTTAGAGCGAAGATCGACCTGTTCATCAAGGCGCTCACGTGAGCGCCTTGATGAACAGCTTGAGCCCGGAGCAGGGCTTTGGTCAGATCCCCGACACGTAGCGAATCAGGGCGTTGCTGGTATCGGCGATGTAGAGGGTATTGGAGCGGACGACCACGCCCTGCGGACCATCAAGCTCCGCGCTCGTGGCCGGACCACCGTCGCCTCCGTAGCCCGGGGTGCCGTTCCCCGCGATGGTCGTAATGGTGCCGCTGGAAACGATGCGGATGCGGCTGTTTCCGGAATCGGCGATGTACAGGTTTCCTGACGAATCCAGCGCCAAACCTGCCGGCGCGGTCAATTCTGCAACGGTAGCCGAATCGCCGTCACCGAAGTAGCCGGCGACACCGGAGCCGGCGGCGACCGTGGCCTGGCCGCCGGAGGGCGGCACTTGCCAGACTTGATTATTCAACTCGGCGGCAATGAGCAGGTTCCCCGAGGAGTCCTGGACCACATCCGTCGGCGTCTGCAGGGTGTCGGACGGCGTAGGCGGAGTAATGAGCAAGGTAACGATCATCCCGCCAGTAAGCTTGCGGACCAGGTTATTGCCACTGTCGGTAATCAGCAGGTCTCCCGAAGAGTCCAGGGAAATGCCCTGCGGCTGGTTGAATTCCACGTTGGTGGCCGTGCCGTCGCCATTGAAACCGCGGATGCCATTGCCCGCCACCGTCGAGATCAAGCCGCCGGTGTCCACTTTGCGGATCCGGCAATTTTGCGCGTCGGCAATATAGATGTTTCCGGAGGAATCCACTGCGACACCTTGCGGGCTGTTCAGCGTTGCTGAGGTTGCCTGTCCGCCGTCGCCGGAGAATCCGGGGCCGCCGGTTCCGGCGACCGTGCTGAGGTAGCCGCCCGAATTGACTTTGCGCACCACATTGTTGCCGGAATCGGCGATGTAGATGTTACCCTTCGAGTCCGTCGCCACCTTGCGTGGGTTGTTGAGAATGCTCTTGGTGGCAGAAATGGAATTGATGGTACCGGGGGCCGGAGAGCAGCCAGCCAGCATGAGCGCGACGGCCGCCGGGGCGGCTAAAGCAAGAATCGAAAAAAACCGGAGGGCCCGGACGCGACCCAAAATGAGCATGCACCTCTCCTCGAAATAGTGGCCTGAGCTATTTTACGTTAAACGCATTATTCGGGTTCGTATCCAGAGCGCAGCAAAGAATCCATGCCTCTCATTCGAATGGGCCAGAATGCGTCGGCCCTTCGTTTTGATTCCGTTCGGGGGCAGGGTGGCGCGACTCGCAATCGACGGCAGATAATTTCGCCCGACGCGACGCTGATCTCAAAGATGCTTGCGCGGGGGATTAAGCGGAAGGCCAGCCTGAAGCGTCAGCAGGTTCATGCGCGCGCCGTTATGGCCCGGGTCGAAGCGCAGGCACTGGCGGTAACTTTCCATGGCTTCCTGCCTGCGGCCCAGCCTGACCAGGGCATTGCCGCGATTGTGAAAGGCCTCGGAATATGCGGGAAAGATTGCGATCGCCTTGTCGTAGGCCGCGATGGCGCCGGCATCGTCGCCCCGGGAGGAACGCAAGGCGCCGTAGGAATACCAGGATTTGGCGCTGTGCGGCGAGGTTTGTACCTGCTTGGTATAGAAGCGGTCGGCATTGAGCCAGTCCAAATTTCGAACTGCCGCGCGTGTGCCATAGAGCAGCACTGCCGCAATCAGGATCGGTTTCCAGTAGCGGCTTCGCGCCAGCAGGATCGCCAGCAGCAATGCAATACCAATGCTGGGCGCGTAGGCAAGCCGCTCTCCCATGATGGTGCCGATGGAAAACAGGACGTTGGCCGTGGAGGCAAACAAAATGGCGTATATCAGCACCGGAGCGCGGTATTGCCTGCGGCGCAAGACCAGGAACAATGCACCGCCCGCCAGCGCCAGGCCGGCCCACGCGCGCAGGTGGTCGAGTCCCATGACCAGGGGAATTTCTTTATACGAGTAGTCGGGCGAGAGAGTAATTGGAACGATGGTCTTGAAGATATACAGGCATTGTACCCACAAGGCTGTCAGAATGCGGGGAAACGCATCGAGCAGGCCCATGGGATTGTCGATGGGCGGGATGAAGGAATTCTGCGAAAACTTATGATGGGCAAAGAGTGCGGCGGCAATTACCGCTCCGGCGCCGGCCGCGGCGACTATCGACCGGCGGGATCGCCAGTTCCGGGGCGGAAACACCAATGGAACCGCGGCGAAAGCGGCGGCGCTTTCCTTGGAGAAAACTGCAAGGGCGAAAAGAATCAGGGCGGCAAGAGAAGTCAGGAGTCCGGAGTAAGGAGTCGGAATCTTCGCCCCTGATTCCTGTCTTCCAACTTCCGACTTCCGACTTCTGACTTCTGTCTCCTGGCCGCTTTTCCATGGCTCTTGACCGCGATAGAAGGCGATCAGGGCCGCCAGCCCGAAGGCGGCGGCCAGCAACTCCGCCGTGCCCACCACGGAAGTAGTGGCCTCGGTATGGATGGGAAACACGGCAAATAACAGGGCTGCAATAAAAGCTGTACGCGGCGGCGTCGGCGTGTCCAGCAGGAATCGATACAGGAGAAGCACGACCGCCAGGCCCAGCGCCAGGCAGATCGCATGGAATAGCATGGGGTGGCCGCCATGTCCGATGGCCCAGGCCAGGGCCCAAACCGTCTGGGTTACGGGCCGGTAGAGTGCCAGACCGCGGCGATCGGTCCAGTACGGGTTTGACCAGATGTGACCGAGTTGCCGCAGCGAGTGAATATGGAGCGATTCGTTATCCACCAGCGCCGGCAGGTCATCGAGCAGAAATCCACACGCCAGAGCGCCCAAATTCGGCAGCAGGAAAGCTCCGCTCAACCACAGGGCTGCGTGTGGCACCGGCGGCTGAATCGCCGCGGCGGCCGCCTTTGCGGCTTCGGCGTTCTGTGCGGCCTTCTGTCTTTGCTGACGGTCGCGGCGCGTGCGGCTCATGAGAAATAACAGGATACCGCAGTGATGTGTCGTTTCGGATAATTGCCTATAACGTCAGTTTTCGTGCGGGGCAAACCTAAGCGTCCGCTCGTTGTGTCGCCGAGCCAGACCCAAGAGCAGGCCCTTCGCCCTGCGCAGGATGACAATCCAGATTTTGCTAGTTTTCTGTCTTAGGTGCGCGTTTTGCAAGCCAATCGGAGATAGTGTGAATCAGCTCGCGGGGAGGGACAGGTTTGTGCAATATTCCGTCCAGATCAGTTTCTTCGCTTTTTTCGAGGTCCCCGGTCAGCAGCAACATGGGCGCGTTGGGACGGCGGCGCCTGGTTTCCTCCACCAGGCTCGCGCGATTCGGCAGGCAATCCAGGATGACCAAATCAACCGCGTGTTCTGTGACCGCACTGACTGCAGCGGGAATGTCGGTCGCCGCAAGCACTTCGAAACCGGCCCGCTCCAGGATCAGCTTCATCGTATACAAAACGGCAGGGTCGTCATCCACACACAGGATAGTGGCCTTTTCAGACATTTCCCTCACGCAACTGCCTGCAATCCGGGGACGACCCAGCGGGAAGGCAGAGTGCCGGTTCGAATTCCCTTTCTAAGTCCCCGCTCCGAAAATCCTAGCATGAGATCGAAGCCTGCGGCTTCAGGCCGCCTTCGATATATCCGGCAACAGCAAATGTCGCTACCGCAAAATAAGCCAATACAACAGGAAAGCCGCTTCGGCCACGCCCACGACGATCCACGCCGCTTCCCGGGCATGAGCCAACCGCAACGCCCGCCGGCCCTTACGGATCAATTCGTCCATCGAACCGGAGCCGACACCCAGAGTCACGGCAGGATCGGCAAACGGACCAGGATAGGCAATACGCACTTTGAGAGCAGCCGCGGACAGTCCCCAGGGATCTGCACTTCGCTCCTGACTCCCGGAAACCGAACCGGCGACGGCCACCGCGTACCGCGGCGCCTCGATCAGGGCGGACCAGCGGGGCGCTTGCAATTGCGTGGAAGCCGACTGCGGTTCAACCGGAGCCGAAGTCAGATGCAGCGGGGTTGCATCCTCCGGCGCGAACCTGTCAGCAAGGCTGCGCAGGAGTGAAGACCACCAACCATGTCGCAACTGGTCACCGATTAATTCGCCCAGGTCCACCGGGTGCGATTCGAGTTCCAGCGGCGGCAAGGTCTCCGGCGATATGACGTCACCCAGGTTCGTGAACACCGTGCGGTACCACGGCACCTCCATCATGTCACCGGGCAACATGCCGACATCCACAGGATGAGAGGTGAGTTCCAGCGGGGGCAGGTCCCTGTCGGACTTGCGATCACTGAGCCCGAGCAGCAAGGAACGCCAAAGGGAAATATTCAGCGTGCCCGGCGGCGCGAAGTCCGTCTTGTCATCGTCGGGAGTCCAGGGAAAACCGGTGAATCGAGGGTCCATAAAAGCAGTCGTAGGTAGCCGGTCACCAGTCTTCAGGAAAACCGGAGAGTGCAATCCAGAATCAGCTTTCTTTATGTTACGACAATCGCCACCAAGTCAGACTGAGACTTGATAGTCCAGGTTCAAAAAAACAGACCACCTGGTTACGAATGTTCTTTGGCGGGAACCCACTTTAGCAAGAACTCCCGGACTTTTTCGGCGTTATAGCCCTTTGCTTCTTCCAGTTCGCTGGTGTCCTCGGAATGCAGCAGCTTACCGCCTGCGTCGACCACGAAGATATGCGGGTAACCGCCAATCGCGGGATATTGGGAGAGAACCGCTTTGTTCTCGTTTTCCTTGCTCCAGTTCACCGTCACCAGTACATAATTCTGGTCGCGCAGTTGTGCCAGATCGGCGTGTTCTTCGAAAAACTTGTTCATGGTGCGGCACCAGACGCACCAGGTTCCTCCGACTTCAATGAGTACATTCCTGCCGGTACGCTTCGCCTCGACCTGAGCGTCCAGAATGTCCTGGCGCGCATTCCGGGCAGGATCGTAGGCATGGACCGGAACGTATGCTCGGGCTCCGGATCTCGATTGGCTATCAGTACTTGCGTCCTGTGGCAAGGCATAGGGCTGAAAAGCAGCCAGAGTGAATAGAAGAACGGATATAGGCCACAAGAGTCGCTTCATGAAAGGCAGTATAGAAGAAACCGCGGCGCATTAGGAAAATTGGAGCGGGAGACGGGGATCGAACCCGCGACCAACGGCTTGGGAAGCCGTGACTCTACCACTGAGTTACTCCCGCCCGAAAATGGGATTATACGCTTACTTGAACACATTGCGTGCCATGCCCGACTTCAGGCGCTGGCCTGACCGTCGCCGGGCATCGAAAGCCTAGGTCCGAATAACTCGCTTCGTATTTGCCCGGGTCGGTTTGTTAGAATTAGGTACCATTTCAATTGCAGGTGCCCGATGCCCGTTTGCTCTTGCGGTGAACCCGCAAACCAAAGTGGTGAGCGTTGTGACCGCTGCGAAGCGCTCCACGTTCTTGGGCTTGAACACGGCGCGACCATCGACGAGATCCGGGCCGCCCACCTTGCCCTAGTGACAGTTTGGCACCCCAATAGTTTTGACGACCAGCTAAGAAAAGTCGCGGAAGAAAACCTGAAGGCCATCAACTCCGCTTTTGCATATTTGCTGCAATCGGCGGTCCTACCCTCGGGAACTTCTGCTCAGGTAACGCTTGCTGCCACTCCAGAGCAACCTGCGTCGCCGACAGCGCTTCCGGAATCCACGGCAACAAAGGGAATTCAAGTGCTGTTGCTGGCTTGGTTTGCGTTTTTCGGGGTGCTACTTCTTGCTGCACTGCTGGTCAGGCACATCTATCTGGGACGCAATCAGCCAGAGACAGCCGGCACGGTCACAAGCAGCCCGGTTGTTTCTGCAACGTCAATCAAAACGGCCGTTCCGGCTTCGACTTCATCCGCCAAAGCCGCAGGCGGCTTTGCGGTAGAATCCAGGCAACACTTATCGAAGCAGCCAGTTGCTGCAAATGCCACGCCGCTCGATATCGTTGCGGTAAATCCTCTGCCCAGTCGCATGATTTTGTCGGACCGAACACCGGTGAGGCTCAAAATGCCTTATCCGGTGTCCTTGTCTGCCAGCCAGATCGGCCAAAGCATCGAATGGGAGGTTGCACAGGACGTATTGGTTAACGGCTTT
>JBEKOS010000071.1:0-12626 GCA_049521535.1 Terriglobales bacterium
AGCGCCACCAGTACGTGTCCATAATAGGGACGCAGGTACGTAAGCAGCCGTTTCATCAGCCGGCCGTCGTACGCTTTCCCAATTACATCTTCTTCATGTGAGGACTTTTCAGGCATTCGTCCTCAGTTTAGATGGCGATTTCTCCCCCGCGGACGCGGGGACCTTTTGTACTGCACAGTGCCGCAGATCAACGGAGATCAAGAAAACACACCTCGCTTGATCCTTGCCCATCCCCCTCAATCCAAGGAGAGGAATCAAAGTCTGCGCAGCACCAAAGCGGAGTTCTTTGAACCGAAGGCGATGCAATTGCAGACGGCGTGCCCAATCGAAACTCGCCTCCCACACTCGGGAACGTAGTCGAGGTCGCACTCGGGATCGGGCTGTTCCAGGTTAATCGTCGGTGGGATTTGACCTCGTTGCATCGCGACCAGGGTGGCGGCGACGCCTGCAGCTCCGCAGGCCCCCTGCGGATGGCCAATCTGGGACTTCAAAGCCGACATGGGGATGTGCGCGGCGTAATCGTTTCCCAGCGCAAGTTTGAGCGCCCGGGTCTCAATGCGGTCGTTGAGTTCTGTTGAGGTGCCGTGCAGGCTGACGTATTGCACGTTCGAGCCTTGAATTCCGGCATCCTGCAAGGCCAGTTCAATTGCGCGGGCGGGTTCTTCGCCGCATTCAGCGAGTCGCACGCGGTGGAACGCCTCGCACGTGGAACCGTAACCGGCCACTTCAGCGTAGATTCGCGCTCCGCGTGCGCATGCGTGATCGTAGTCCTCCAGGACAAACATCCAGGCGCCTTCGGCCAGCACAAAGCCGCTGCGATCGCGGGAAAACGGACGGGAGCCGCGACCCGGAGCGTGATTCCAAGCGGTGGTGAGTATTCGCATCAGTTGAAATCCTCGCAGGATGCCTTCCGCGATGGGCGCATCCACGCCCCCGGTCAGTATGATCGGCAGCGCGCCGGCGCGCAGGTGCAATAGGGCGTAACCCATGGCGTCGGTCGAAGAAGTGCAGCCGCAAGTGACTACGTGGCTGAAGCCGCGAAATCCAAATCGCATATTCACTTCGCTGGAAAGCGTACCCATTGTGCCGCTGGGGATCACGAACAAGGAGGCTTCTTTCACACGGCCGCTTAGCCAGAGCCGATATTGGTGCTCGGAGAATTCCTGAGCGCCGCCGCCAGTGCCAAGTACGACTCCAATCTTTCGCTTTTCGCTGGAGGACATAGTTCCAGGGTCAAGTCCTGCATCGACCAGAGCCTCGCTAGAGGCAGCAATGGCCAGCGGAACGGCGCGTGAGACGTGCTTTCGCTCATGAGGATCCACCCATGCCAGCTCGTCGAATCCGCCTACCTCGCCGGCAATTTGCACCGCCAGTTCACCAGGATCAAAATGAGAAATTCGGCGAACGCCGCTTTCACCCGCCAGAACAGCGCGGCCAAAGGTAGCGTTGCCTATTCCGTTTGGGCTGACAACACCCATGCCTGTAATAACTGCGCGGCGCATGCTACGTAAACGCTAACACAGAGTCTCCGAGTCCCCGAGTCTGGTAGCTTTGATGGGAATGGCGCCGCTGGGAATTTACGTTTCGATCCCGTTTTGCCGGTCCAAATGTAGTTACTGCAATTTCGCTTCAGGTGTAGTGTCCCAGACGATGTTTGAACGTTACGTGGACAAGGTTTGCGCCGAAATTCAGCATGCGGACCAAACTGCAAACCAGATGGGCGGGATGTTCGACAAGGTGATTGATTCCATCTATCTTGGCGGCGGCACGCCTACGCTATTGCGAATGGATGATTTGACGAGGGTCTTTGCTGCGTTGCGCAACCGATTCATGCAGGGCCCTGACGCCGAGATTACGGTGGAGTGCGCCCCCGGCACAATTACCGCCGAGTCGCTTGAAACCCTTATTCGAAACGGCGTCACCCGAGTGAGTTTAGGTGTGCAGTCGTTTGTGGATAAGGAAGTACGTTCGGTCGGCCGGTTGCACAGTCAAGCGATCGCACTGAGCGATATTGAGCGGCTGCGGGCCGCCGGGATTTCAAATATCAACGTCGATCTGATTGCCGGCCTACCCTACCAGGACGACAATTCCTGGCGTTATTCTCTCAAAGAAGCCCTGAATACAGGCGTACCGCATGTCAGCGTGTATATGCTTGAAATCGATGATGACTCGCGTCTAGGCAGGGAACTGGTGGCTGGAGGCAGTCATTACCATGCCCACCATGTTCCGGACGACAACTTAATTGCCGAACTTTACGGTACTGCTTGCGAGACGCTGCCGCAAGCTGGTGTCTTCCAGTACGAAATATCGAATTTTGCGCGGCCAGGCAACGAATCGCAGCACAACTTCAAATACTGGACGCGGCAACCCTATATGGGTTTTGGCGTGGATGCGCATTCTTTCTTGCCGGTGGTATCTGGCGACCTGAGGCCTGAAGCTGAATTGGATGCCGTTCGATTTTCAAATCCGGATTCTCTCGACCTCTACCTGGCGGGCAAGCCGTTGAATCTAGTTCCTGTACCCGTTGCCGCTGCCGCGGAGGAATGCTTTTTCCTGGGATTGCGTCTGAATCGAGGCCTTGAGTTGCGCACCGTTGAGCAGACGCAGATCTCCGGTGCAGACCTGAAAGCCACGATTGCGGATCTGTGTGAAATGGGATTGCTCGACTACGATTGTCATAGTGACGTAATCCGGCTAACGCAGCGGGGGCGTCTGCTCTCCAACGAAGTCTTTGCTCGCTTCATAGCATAACGCGGGGCGCTCATGAAGTTGATGGTACGGGGGTAAGCAGATTTGTCGCAAACGCAATCATCTAGAAAGTCAATCGGCTTGAGTATGCGGATAACATTTCTTTTGGCTTTGCTGCTTTCTCATGCGGCCTTGCTCGCCCAACCGCGCGCTGAGGGCGGAACCGATCGGATTGACGAGGTGATGCGAGTGCTCGGTTCCGTGCGAAATTATGGACAGGTGGCGATTTCGCCGGACGGGGCTCATGTTGCCTGGATTGAGAATAGTTCGCGTTCCTCCGGTGCGGGAACCACCATTCTAATTGCCGACCTCAATGCCCCCGAGAAAGCACATCGCATTACGGCTGCGTCGGTTGGCTCCGCATACGAAGATGAAGTGGCTTGGTCGCCTGACAGCAAACAGATCGCCTTCCTCTCAGACGCCGCCAAACCAGGTGAGCAGCAGCTCTATGTCGCCGACCTCACCACCGAGAAAGCGCGCAAACTGACCGATCTTCACGGCTATCTCACAACGCCGCTATGGTCGCCGGACGGGAGAAACCTGGCGTTACTGTTCACCGAGAACCTGCCACGGTCTGCCGGTCCGCTCCAACCCATGACTCCCCCCGCCGGTGTCATGGATGAGCACATCTATGAGCAGAGAATCGAAGTCGTAGAACTGGACAGCGCAAAAATCCGCGCGGTTTCACCCGCGGACATGTACGTCTACGAATACGACTGGATGCCGGATGGCAGCGGTTTTGCGGGTTCGGCCGCCCACGGCGACGGCGATAACAACTGGTGGACGGCCCAGCTCTGTTGGTTCGGGCTCAATGGCCAGACCCGTTCGATTTACCAACCCAAGCTGCAGATTGCCAATCCCCGGATATCGTCGGACGGAAAGAACGTAGCCCTTATCGAAGGACTCATGAGCGATCAGGGTGTCACCGGCGGAGATGTCATTGTGGTGCCAATTGCCGGCGGCGACGCTAGAGACTTAACTCCAAACCTGCGGGCCTCGGCAACGTGGTTGGCGTGGTCCAATCCCAATCAAGTGCTATTTACTGACTATGTGGGAGGAGAATCGGGGGTGTCTGCTGTGGATCTTGCGGGCAAGATCACCGCTATGTGGACCGGTTCCGAAATGATTTCCGCAGGCGCTTTTGAATTGAGCCTTTCGCTCGCCAGAGATGGTCGCCAATCGGCGGTGATCAGGTCTTCAGCGGTACATCCGCCGGAAGTGTGGGCCGGAGCAGTGGGCACCTGGAAGCAAATTACCAACGCCAATCGAGCCACCAAACCGCTGTGGGGCGAGCCCCGCAGCCTGCAGTGGAAAAGCGACAATTGGACGGTGCAAGGCTGGCTGCTGCCGCCGCATACCTTGGATGCCGGCAAGAAGTATCCGCTAATTGTCTATGTTCATGGAGGCCCTGCGTCCGCGTGCAATGCTGGGTGGTCGTCGATGTTGACTACTGCATTATTTGCGGCCAACGGCTATTACGTATTGTGTCCAAATCCGCGGGGCAGCTACGGTCAGGGTGAGTCCTTCACGCAGGCGAACGTGAAGGACTTTGGCGGCGGCGACTTGCGCGACATCATGGCCGGGGTGGACGAGGTGATTCGTGAGTTTCCGGTTGATCCCAATCGACTGGGCATCGGAGGCTGGAGCTACGGCGGCTATATGACCATGTGGGCGGAAACGCAAACCCACCGCTTTCGCGCGGCCGTCGCCGGGGCCGGCTTGGCTGACTGGCTCAGCTACTATGGCGAGAACGACATCGATCAGTGGATGATCCCGTACTTCGGCGCCTCTGTATATGACGATCCGGCGATCTATGCCAAGAGCGACCCGATCGAGTTCGTGAAGAACGTGAATACCCCGACCTTGATACTGGTTGGTGACCGCGACGGTGAGTGCCCGTTGCCACAGTCTCTCGAGTGGTGGCATGCGCTTAGGACCCTACACGTGCCGGTGGAGTTTGTGGTTTATCCCGGGGAAGGCCATGCGATTCAGCAACCCGAGCATGGACGAGACATCCTGGTGCGCAGCCTGCACTGGTATGACAAATGGTTGAAGAGCAGTAGCCAGTAGTTCGTCCCCGGTTACCGGGTCACCAAGCCAATCGGTCGCCAAGCGTCTAGCTCTTACATCTCCCGCCGCCCTTCGATCGCCTTCGCCATCGTTACCTCGTCAGCATACTCGATGTCACTCCCTGCGGGGATGCCCGTGGCGATGCGCGTAATCTTCAATCCCTGGTGCTTGATTAAGCCGGCGATGTATACTGCCGTCGCCTCTCCTTCGACGGTCGGATTGGTGGCAAGTATGACTTCGTCCACTTCGCCGGCGGCGACGCGGCGCAATAAACTGGCCGTGCGCAACCGCTCCGGGCCAACGCCGTGCAGAGGCGAGAGGCAGCCATGCAGCACGTGATAGGCACCATTGTACTGGTGGGCCTTCTCTACAGCAGCGATATTGGTAGGCTCCTCGACTACGCAAACGATGCGTAAATTACGGGTGGCGCTGGCGCAATAGACACACGGGTCAACGTCGGTAATGTTGTTGCAGATGGAACAAAAACGCAGACTGGCTTTCACGTCGCGCACCGCGGCCGCCAGCGCGTCGGCATCTTCATCGCTGGAGCGCAGAATATGGAATGCCAGGCGTTGCGCGTTCTTGTGGCCGATGCCGGGCAGCTTCTTCAGTTCACCGATAAGGCGAGCCATTGGCTCGGCGAATTTGGACATAGCCTAATTTGTAAATTGCAATTTGTAATTGGTAATTTGGAGAACCGCAGCAGTCAAGGACATGCCAATCACTGGAAAGGCTTTTCAAATTACCAATTGCCAATTACAAACTACCAATCCCTGGGAGTCGGCCCAGCAAATCGCCGATTTTCATGGCCTCGTCCACTTTTTGCACGGCGCCGTTCACGGCCGCGGTGACCAGGTCCTGTAACATCTCGATGTCGCCGGATTTTACTGCTTCCGGATCAATCACTACCCTGAGCACGTGTTTCTGCCCGTTCATGCGTACAGTCACGCTGCCACCGCCAGATGAAGACTCGACCACCGTTTCCTGCATCTTGCGCATGAGGTCCTCGTATTGGCGACGCGCCACGGAAACCATTTCCTGCAACTGCTTGGGATCAAAGCCACCCATGAATTCAGTCTCCTTCATCTCCCGTCAATGGCGCAAAGCCGCGCCGTGCGTCGCCGTGAATGTAGGGCGCCACGCGCGTCAACCTTTTTCACGGTAATCAATGACCGAGCGAATCTCAGCCCCGAACTTTTCCTGCAACTGCCGGATCACCGGTTCGTCCGCAACCCGACTGGAAGCAGCTCGGCTTGGCGGAGGCGGCGCTGGCGGCGAGGCTCCGCCGTTAGCCTTTCGCGCAATTTTTAATTTTATGGTGCGGTTCAGCAAAGTGCTGGCCGCCTGATTGAGGACTTGTTCAGCCTGCTTATTGAATGCAATTCGCACCAGCTCAGGAGGGTCGGATGTCTGCACCAGAATTTCGGCGGCCGAGAATCTCCACTCCCCATTGCGCAGCATGTGCGCCAAATCGTTGAATCCGCTTGCTTCAGCCGCAGCGGTGACTTGGGCAGCCAATTCAGTTTCGTTCCCCACTGCCGAATGCGGAGTTGCTTCGGCGGCGAGGGCCACGGTTGCACCGCCAGTGACATTGTAATCCGCGCTCGAAGAGGGCTCCGCCGGGAGAGATTTCTTGCGATCCAGATCTGCGGAAAACGGGGACTTCACGGGCTGAGAGTTCGCCGTCGGTTTTTGGACAGGAGTTCGATCCGCCGCACGGCCAGTGCGTGCGGCAGCGACTGGCCCTTGCGGTGGCATCTCAGCTCCGCTCAGGAGTTGTTCGACCGGCAACAGCCGCTGGGCGTGAACCATCTTCAGAAGCCCCAATTCCAAATGGAACCGCTGCTCCTGCTTGTAGGCCAGTTCAGCATGGGTGCGCAGCAAAATCTGGAGGAAGCGTGCGAGATCCTCTTCGCTGAAGAGCCCGGCCACACGGGCAACGCGTCCGCGTTCGTCGCTTGAAATCTGCAACAGCGGCGAATTTTCTCCGGCCACTTTTGCGATCAGCGCGTTGCGCAAAAAGCGAACCGTCTGGCGCGCGAAGTGGACCGGATTCTGCCCTTCGGTGACCAACTTGTCGACCAGTCGCAGCACTTCCTCGCTTGAATTGCGGTGTACCGCGCCCATCATTTCCTCCAGGAATTCGGAGGGAGCTGCGCCGGCCAGTTCGCGAACAGTCTCGCCTTTCAACTGTGTGCCACAACAGGCTATTGCCTGGTCCATGATGCTGAGAGCGTCACGCATAGAGCCGTCACCAGCCTCGGCCAGCATCGCCAGGGAATCCGGATCAGCTTCGATGCCTTCCTGCCCGGCAATAGCGCTTAGCTGGCTGACGATTTCATCAAATTTGACGGCATGAAAGCTGAAGTGCTGGCAGCGCGAACGGATAGTCTGCGGGATGTCTTCCGGCTGGGTAGTAGCCATCATGAACACCATGTGGCTGGGCGGTTCCTCCAGGGTTTTGAGCAGCGCATTGAATGCGGCATCAGTGATTTGATGAGCTTCGTCGAGGATGTAGATGCGGTAACGGTCCCGAGCCGGGCGGTAGCGGGCGGCCTCGCGCAATTCCCTGATCTCGTCGATGCCGCGATTGGTGGCAGCATCGATTTCGACCACATCCACGGAGCGGCTCTCCCGGATCTCCACGCAGGAATCGCATATCCCGCAGGGCTCCGGCACCGGATGATCGGCGGAGCGGCAATTCAGCGCCATAGCCAGAATACGGGCCACAGTGGTCTTGCCGATGCCCCGGTGGCCGCTGAAAATATAGCCATGCGCAATTCGGCCCTGCGTGAGGGCGTTCTTGAGCGTCAACGTAACGTGGTCCTGGCCGATCACGTCGCCGAATCGCTGCGGCCGGTATTTTCTCGCCAGTACGGTGTAGCCCATTTGGGTGATTCGATTATATCTGGCTGTTCAGGGTTGACTGCGGTAAACTGTCGATTGGAGGTTGGCATGTCGCAATACGATGAGGTAATTCGCCATTACGAACATGGTGTGACCGTCCTGGAGGATGCATTACGCAGTGTGCCCAAAGAACTTCTCGACCGCGCCCCTGCCCCCGGCAAGTGGACCATTAGGCAGGTGGTGGCGCATCTTGCCGATTCGGAATTGGTGGTGGCAGCGCGGATCCGCTGGATCGTGGCGGAACCCGGTTCGCTGCTCAAGGCTTTCGACCAGGATAAGTGGGCCGGTACGCTCGGCTATGAGCACCAATCGCCGGAGGACTCCCTGGAGTTATTCCGCTCCTTGCGGCGAATTACGGCAGCCATGCTGCGGCACTTACCGGAAAGCGCCTGGGCGCGTTCAGGCAGGCACGAAGAACGGGGAGAGATGACGCTTTTGCAAATGGTGGAATCGTATAAGGGCCATGCTGAGCATCATGCGCAGCAGATTCGCCAAATACGCGGCCAGCTAGGTGCAGCGGCGTAGATAAGCTCTGTCCGGCAGCTCTTAAGATGCAGATAAGCCGCACGAAGATGGGTTCTCGGTCGTAGGTGGAATTCAAGTAACATCGGTTGCAGTCTGGGGGAGGGTTCTATGAGTCTGAAAATGAGCACGAGGCTCTTGGATGGCGTAGTGGTGCTGGACTGTAGTGGCCGGATCGTTTTCGGCGACGAAACCACGGCCCTGCGGGAGGCAGTGAAGCAACTGCTTAAAGAAAGCAGCCAGGTCGTTCTGAATCTGGCTGGCGTGAACTACATCGATAGTGGAGGCTTGGGAACACTTGTTGGGCTATATACTTCAGCTCGCAGCGGCGGGGGAAACATCAAGCTTGCCAATCTCACGCAGCGAGTTGGGGACTTGTTGCAAGTGACCAAACTGCTCACGGTCTTCGATGTTTATGACGGTGAGGACAAGGCGGTGCGCGCCTTTCGCAAACGTGCAATTGCGTGAACAGCGCACTGGATGACTCCGGCCAGCTCGGGTTGGACTTCGCGCCTCCCACACGGCGCATCTGGACGGTAGGGGACTTGATCAGCGCGGTGCGCACTGAACTGGAGCGTGCCTACACTGATGTATTTGTCGAAGGGGAGATCTCCAACTTCAGTCAGGCCTCCTCGGGCCACTTGTACTTCACCCTGAAAGAGAATGGCGCGCAACTGCGCGTCGTGATGTTTCGTTCGCAAGCCCGCCTTCTGCGTTTCCGCCCGGAAAATGGCTTGCAAGTGATCGTGCGCGGGCGGGTAACAGTGTACGAAGCCCGCGGCGAATTACAACTTTCCGCCGAGTACCTGGAGCCCAGAGGCGCCGGCGCGCTGCAGCTTGCCTTCGAGCAGTTGAAGGTGAAACTTGGCGCCGAGGGATTGTTCGACCCCGCGCGGAAGAAGCCGATTCCCGAGTTCCCGCGCTGCGTCGGCATCGTCACCTCGCCAAGAGGTGCGGCCATCCAGGATATCCTCAACATCCTCCGGCGGCGTCACGAGTCGGTGCGCATATTGATTTATCCTGCGCAGGTGCAAGGGGAAGCCGCGCCGGAAGAAGTCACGGCCGGCGTGTACTACTTCAATCGCGAGGGCGGCGTGGACGTCATCATCGTGACTCGCGGTGGCGGTTCTCCGGAAGACCTGGCTGCCTTCAACGATGAGAGCCTGGCACGTGCCGTTGCCGGCTCCGCATTGCCGGTGATTTCCGCGGTCGGTCATGAGACCGATTTCACCATCTGCGATTTTGTGGCCGATTTGCGCGCACCCACTCCTTCAGCCGCCGCCGAGATGGTGATCCGCTCCAAGCAGGAAGTCGAGCAGCAAATCGCGGAATTGGGACAGCGCCTCATTCGCGGCGCGCGGTACCAGTTGCTGATTCGACGAAAGGCGCTGATGGAATGGGTGCAGCACGGCGCCTTCGTGCGAATGGGCGACTTCATTAACCGTCGTCAGCAGCGGGTCGATGACCTGCTCCACCGCCTGGCCACGGCCGAGCGCGAACTGCTTCGCCGAAGTCTGTTACGGCTGGAAGCCGGTGCCGCGCGCATTCGCTCCCAGGACCCACGGCATCGGCTGGCCGAGTTGCGGCAAAGGCTTCAAATTCACGCAGCGGCAATCGAAGCCGCCACTCAAGCTACGCTGTTGCGGCGCAGAGCCCGATTAGAGCAATTGACAACGCACTTATGTGCTCTTTCTCCCCTGCAGGTGCTGGAACGTGGCTATGCGCTGGTGTTCGATGCGCAGGGTCAACTGATTACAGACGCCGCCCAAGTATCTACGGGCGAAGACATTCAAGCGCGGGTGGCCCGCGGGACCATTGCCGCCACGGTCAAGAAAGTTTCTGTCAAGGACCGGCGCCGCTGATCCAGCCATTGGATACGCTTGGCGTATACCTGACCTTATTCCTTCCATATCGGCCGAGGTAACACGCCAGCGTAATTGCTAGCCACCAGCCACAAACTACTTCAATATCTTGAACAATGCCCCGCCAGCCTTCAATCCCTTTTTCTGATCTACGGTCGCAAGTACCGTTTCTGCCAATTGCTCCGGTGCCGCCTCCGGCACGTAATGTGAAACATCAGGCAGCCAGACCGGTTCACGCGCATTCCTCAGATCGTCGCGCAGCAGGTAGGCTGGCAGTTTACTAAGCAGCGGATCGCGCAATCCCCATAAAATGTCGGCTGGCGCCGTTACATTTCTGAGCCCGGTCTGGATTTCGTCCATTTTTGAAAGTGTCTGCGGGTCAGGACGGAAAAACATGCGAGCAAACGCCATAATGGCGGTTCGAGGAGTCCTTCGGGCGAATGGGAAGCCATAGGCCTCCAGCACTTGATCGCTTAAGGCGCTGCCGCTACGCGAGGAGAGAAGCGAAGGAACCGAGATATTCAGCAGGGAATCAAGCAACCTGCCGCAGTGTCCCCAGTCGGCGAGGCGCATGGCCAACGGTCTCGCGTCGTGCTGCAGCGGTGGCAGATTCGCTGCCCAGGTATTGGCCAACACCAGGTGTTTGATGTTCGCGGGAAAGGAGATTGCATAACCCAAGCCCACTGGCCCCCCCCACCCGTTCAGCACCATGACCACGTTCTGTAGATCCAGCGTATCGATCAATACCGTGAGGTTCTGGATGTGCCGGGCAAGCGTATGATAGCCGGGGTCATCAGGTTTGTCGGAGAGTCCAAAGCCGATCATGTCAGGAGCAATCACGCGATACTTGCTCCGCAGCTTGGAAATCAGGTCGCGATACAGAAACGACCACGTGGGGTTGCCGTGCAACAGCACAAACACAGGTGAGTCGGGTGCGGTATTCGATGGCCGCTCATCGACATAGCTCATTTTGTTAGCGCCAATAGTGAGCGATTGGGTAGCGAATGGATAAAACGACTGCAACCATCCGGGGAGCGGTCTGGGCCGGGAGTTTGTCTTGGGCTTCGTTAGCATAGTTGAATGCTTGATTATAGAGGACGGCGCTCAGCATTCAGCAATCAGCTTTCAGCCACAGGTGCTTCCTTCTCGCTTAGGCTGCACTTCTCCTGCGGACTCCCGACTGCTGTCTTCTGCTCCTGACTTCCAGCCCCTGAATTACAATAACGCTTAAGTTTCTGTGAGCTTCTTGCAGTCTGTGGCGTTTCGCTCGGCTGACTGCTGAAGGCTGATAGCTGACTGCATTTTATGGCCTTTGCCCTGCCATCTTTGCTCGGCCGCTGGCCGCAAGTATCGCTTACCGCGATATTCGACATCTTGCTGGTCGCGGTGGTGATTTATCAGTTTCTTGCAGTCATTAAGGGCACTCGGGCTGCGCCCATGCTCATTGCGGTGGCCTTTCTTGGAGTTGCGGCATGGGTGGCGCAGGTAGCCAATTTTCGCACCTTCAACTGGATGATGGGCACACTTTTGCCGTATGCCATCTTTGCCTTGATCGTGGTGTTTGCCCTGGAGATCCGCCAATCTCTGGCCAAGCTGGGACGCAAGCTGACATTCTCCCGGCTGTCGCCCGTGTCCGCCTCCGAAGCCTACGATGACATTGTTTTGGCGGCCAATCTGTTTTCCCAGAACCAGACCGGCGCTCTGGTGGTGATTGAACGGGAGATCGGCCTACGGACTTATGTAGAAAGCGGCGTACCCCTGGATGCCCGGCTTTCCTACGATCTCCTGGCCACGATCTTCCGCCCCAGTGCGCCACTGCACGACGGCGCCGTGATCGTGCAGAAGGACCGCATTGCCGCTGCCGCATGCTTTTTGCCCTTGTCGATGAACCCAACTCTTTCCATGCAGCTCGGCACCAGGCATCGAGCCGGGATTGGCATTACGGAAGAGACAGATGCGATTGCGGTTATTGTTTCCGAAGAGACGGGCGGAATCAGCCTGGCCGTGAGCGGAAACATCGAGCGAGAGCTGACGGTGGAGCGCTTGCGCGAACGTTTGAGCGAGTTGCTCCGCCGCTATGTGCCGCCTTCGACCCTGCCGACCGCGATGGCCGACCGGGTTGCCGCGGAGCGTGGCTTTTCGTCAGAGATGGAGCGCCGTCCGTAGGGTTATATCGCTAGAGCGGGCGCTGGAATTCAATGAACTGGCTGCGCAAATTCGTGTTCCACAATTTTGGTTTGAAGCTGGTGTCGCTGTCTTCAGCCGCACTTTTGTGGATGGCCGTCGCGAGGGAACCGGCCACGGAGGTTGCAATCAACGTGCCCATCGAGTTCCATCATGCCGAGGGACTGGAGATTGTGAGCACGGCGAAGATTCCGCAAGCGCAAATCCTTGTCCGCGGACCGGGGCGTATCGTCCGCAGCCTAGCGCAGTCGGATGTGCATGCAACACTCGACCTGGCCGGTGTGCAGCCCGGCGAACGCACCTTTGATCTTTATGATCGCCAGATCCGGGTGC
>JBEKOS010000072.1:0-12519 GCA_049521535.1 Terriglobales bacterium
CAGTTCATCATTCCTTCGGATCAAGCCAGAAAACCGTTCCTGACCACCGGCGGGGATTTGCGCGTAGAGATCCATAGGTGCACCCACGCCAATCACGTCTAACAACATGAAGTTGCCGGTTGCAATGTGGACAAACACCTCGCTGACCGTACGAGCTCTTGGATCCGGCCGCCAGTCGTACTTCTCCGGTGGAATAGCCTCGGCCATCGCGACGCTTTGCCGTATTGCAATTTCGAGTTCCCACAGGAACTCGCCCCGGAATCCCGCGATTCGGGTAGCCATGGGATTCAGCATAGATGAACCGGTCCAGTCCAGCCAACGAATGTCGCAGCGTCCTCTCAGGGCGACTGGGCGCCCTGGGTCTCGACAGAGACCGCGTAGAGAGACTGGCTTGCGGTCATGAACAACCGGCTTCTCTTGGCGCCGCCGAAACAAAGGTTGGCGCACGTTTCGGGAAGGCGGATCTTCCCGACGAGCGTGCCGTCGGGCGCGAATACGTGCACACCATTGTAGCCTTCCCCCGCCCATCCGGCAGCGGACCAGACGTTACCGTCCACATCGCAGCGAATGCCATCGGATGAGCCGGGCGACATATTCACAAACAACCGGCCATGCTTCAGTCGCACACCATCCTCCACGTCATAAACGCGTATCGGCAGCGGATCACCGGGGTGCTTGGGAGTTCCCATATCCACGATGTAGAGTCGTTTCCCGTCGGGAGAGAAACACAGGCCGTTGGGCTTATCCATGGCGCTGGCGACGACCGTTGCCTTACCGGTTTTGGGGTCGAGCCGGTAAACGTTGGCAGGCAGCTCAAAGAGATCTTTATGGCCTTCGTAATTCGACATGATGCCGTACCCGGGATCGCTGAACCAGATGGTCCCGTCAGAATGCATCGCCAGGTCATTCGGCGCATTGAGTTTCTTGTTCTGAAATCGATCCACCAGCACGGTGATGGTACCGTCGTGGGCACTCGGCACTAACTCCCAATGATCGCGTGCGCATAGCTGAGCGACTTCACTTTTGAATTTCACGGCACCATGCGGAGCGTCCCCGTACGCCCCCAGTACGCCCAAACCGCAAGCGGATAACGTCGCCACGATACCCAAATATTTTTCGTAGCGTAGGGACAACGAACATGCGATTTGCAAGGCGTCCCAGCAGACCTAACGGTGGCGCGTACAGCACGCGATCCTCCATCACCGTTCGGTCGCCTTCGGCGTAAAACGTGTGTTCGTGCCACCAGCCACGATACGGGCCGGATTCCTGAACATCGACAAAACGATGCTGTGGCTCCCAATCCTCGATCCTCGTCCTCCATTGGATCGGTATCGGACCCACGCGCAACCGGTAATCGATCGTCGCGCCCAGGGCGAGCGCAGGCGCCGTGCCGTCAATTTGGAAGCGCATGGCCGCAGGCGTGATAAGCCCAAGGTTCTCAGCTTTCGAGAAGAACGGGAATGCCTGTTCAACCGGACAATCCAACACTGTTCTCGCACGAAGTTCGTATCTGGGCCGACGTTGGCGAAGATAACCTCCCCCTCCGCGCTCATCGTTTTCGCGCGAAGAGCGAAATGGGGTGATCTGCACATCACCGTTAACGAGAATGTCAGCCAGCGCCCGATCAAGATCAGGAAATTGACAGGCAAATCCGATTTCGCGCAGCCTTGGCGACACCACCCTCTGGCTGCCCAACAGCACACCCGCCGCCTCGCCAAAGATCAAGCGGAGGGCACCGGCCGGTAGCGGCAATACGGCCGGCCGGTGCAGTGCGCGACCCAGCGCTTTGGCAAACTGAAGGCTGGTAGCTTCTTCAGGCGCTACCAGGTTGATTGGCCCGTGATAGCGGTCGTCAACCAGCGCCGCCGCTATCATGTGGACCACGTCGTGGAGATGGATCCAGGGCATGTATTGTCTTCCCGATCCGACCGGCCCACCGGCACCAAGCCGGAACGGCGGAAGCATTTGCTCCAGCGCACCTCCGCCTCTTCCCAGCACGACTCCCGTTCGCAGGATCACGACCCGGATGCCTTTGTCTTTGTCCGCAGCAGCCTGAGCTTCCGCTTCCCATGCGTGGCACAAATGCGCTAGAAAACCCCTGCCGCCGGTCGAGACCTCATTGAGAACCTCAGTGCCCCGGTCGCCGTAGTAGCCAACCGCACTCCCGGAGATCAGGATTCGGGGACGGGGGCCGGCCTCAGCAATCGCCTGCACCAATTGCCGGGTTAGCGACACCCTGCTTTCTGTCAGCACCCGGCGGCGCGCTTCAGTCCAGCGGCCTCCCATGATCGATTCCCCGGCAAGGTTGACGACCGCGTCGCAGCGCTCGAGCGACCCCCTGAGAATACCGCCACCGGCAGTTGCAGCCACAATTTCAACATCCGCGCCCAAAAGGTTTCTCGCCCTTTCTGGCGAGCGCGCCCAGGCCATGACTTGATGGCCGCTGCGATTCAGTATGGGAACGAGCGCCCTTCCTATGAAACCGGTGGCGCCGGTGATAAATACTCGCATCAAGACTCCTTCTGTTCTGGTAGATGAGACAGCAGGCACGTCCGATCGACGGCAGCCAGCCTGAAGTGCAGTGAAAACAAGGGTTTTTTACTCTTACGACCAATCACGCTTTGGTTTTCACTTATAAGAAAACAACTTTCGATTTCCCTGTGTTTTTCCTGATCAGAAAATGGATTTTCCTAATCTGACTCTGTGAATGCAGCTAACCATGGCGGAAGAACTGAATACTCAAACCATAAGGAGACTATCCGTGAAGAAAATCTACGTTATATCGTGCGTGGCCTTGCTGGTCCTATTGGGCCTCGGCAATGCCGCTTTTGCCGGCTCCAACAAAGACATAGTGGACACCGCGGTCGCAGCCGGCGACTTCAAGACCCTGGCGGCAGCACTCCAGGCAGCAGGGCTCCTTGAGACCCTCAAGGGAACCGGTCCGTTCACCGTCTTTGCACCTACCGATGCGGCATTTGCCAAGCTGCCCCCGGGAACGGTGGAAGATCTGCTCAAGCCCGAGAACAAGCAAAAGCTGGTCTCGATCCTCACCTATCACGTTATTGCAGGAGACGTGATGGCCAAGCAAGTGGTCAAGCTCAGTGAAGTCAAGTCGGTAAATGGCAAGGAATTGAAGATCACGGTCAAGGACGGCAAGGTTATGGTGGATAGTGCAAACGTCACCGGAACCGACATCAAATGCAGTAACGGCGTGATCCATGTGATCGACACAGTTCTTCTGCCCTGATAATGGCTTCAACCTCCGGGTCTGCGGCTGGGGACACGTTGTCTCCCGCCGCATTCTTAATTACCCGGCCATTGGACACAGGAGGAGGATGTATCGTTGACTATTGAGGAACTGGGATCGCCGCAGGAAGGACAAAGATCAAGGCTGACTGAATGACCTACGATGCAATTATGGTCACATCCTTTGGCGGCCCGGAGGGGCCGGATGACGTAATGCCCTTCCTGGAAAATGTGCTGCGCGGCAAGAACGTGCCCCGCGAGCGCATGTTGGAGGTGGCGGAACACTACTATCATTTTGGGGGCAGGAGCCCGATCAACGACCAGAACCGGAAGCTCATCGCAGCGCTCAAGGCGGAACTGGCAAGGCAAGGGCCCAA
Source organism: Terriglobales bacterium (assembly GCA_049521535.1). Lineage (GTDB taxonomy): Bacteria > Acidobacteriota > Terriglobia > Terriglobales > Acidobacteriaceae > CAZUCM01. The sequence goes on from JBEKOS010000072.1 coordinate 3,624, forward strand.
CCTGCCCATCTATTGGGGAAATCGCAACTGGCATCCCATGCTCGCCGATACGCTGCGCCAAATGAAGGCGGACGGGGTGCGGCGCGCACTGGCGTTTGTGACCTCGGCCTATAGCTCCTACTCGAGTTGCCGGCAGTACAGCGAAGACATTGCCCGCGCGCAGGAGGCGGTGGGCGAGGGCGCTCCGGTTGTGGACAAGATCCGAGTGTTCCACAACCATCCGGGATTTATTGAGGCGATGATCGATCGCCTCCAATGCGCCTTGGCTCAGATTCCGCAGGAAAGGCGGGGCGCGGCTCACCTCATCTACACGGCGCACAGCATCCCGTTGTCGATGGCCGAGAGCTGCGACTACGAAAGACAGCTCAAGGAAACCGGGAGACTGGTGGCGGAGCAACTCGGGCGGAGCGATTGGAAGCTGGTATACCAGAGCCGGAGCGGGCCGCCTTCGCAACCCTGGCTGGAGCCCGACATTCTGGAATGCCTGCGGGAAATCAAGGCGAGCGGGGGCGGTGCCGACGTGGTGATCGTGCCGATCGGCTTCGTCTCCGACCACATGGAGATTCTTTTCGATTTGGACACGCAGGCGCGCGAACTCTGTGCCGAATTGGGCTTGCACATGGTGCGCGCGAAGACGGTTGGCACTCATCCCGGATTCATACGGATGATTCGCGAGCTGATTTGCGAACGCTTGGACGAAAGTCAGGAGCGGCTTGCCCTGGGAGTGCTTGGGCCGCGCCCGGACACCTGTGCCGCCGATTGCTGCCCGCCGCGACGCAGGCAGTGAGCTGGATCGGCGCCGGCTTCCAGCCGGTTGTCGTGCCGCCAGTCTTGCGGCAACACTTAGGGGGAACTCAATTGTTGTCTGAGAGCATCGTCGGGGCTTTAAAACCCTATTCCATCGGGGAAAAGCTCCGTGCTCTGCGCCTGAAGAAGAGTATGGGGCTGGTGGAGCTTGGCCGGCATACCGGGCTTTCTCCAGCAATGTTGTCCAAGCTGGAACGCAGCAAACTCCACCCGACTCTCCCGACGCTCTTGCGAATTGCCATGGTGTTTGGAGTCGGGCTGGAACATTTTTTTACTGACGAACGCAAACGACACGTGGTAGCAATTGTCCGGAAGAAGGACCGGCGTCGATTCCCGGAGCGCCCCGGCACTCCTGACATTTCATACTTCTTCGAATCACTTGACTATCCGGCAACAGAAAGGAAGCTGAGCGCCTACCTGGCCGATTTTCAACCAATTGCCAAGGAAAAACTCAAGGCCCATAGCCATCCGGGCGTGGAGTTCCTTTGCCTGCTCAAGGGCACGCTGGCGCTGACCATTGGAGCAGAAGAACACCGGCTGCACGCGGGCGACTCGATCTACTTCGACTCCAGCCGGCAACATTCCTATCGCCGCGAGGGCGCCAAACCCTGTAGCGCCCTCGTGGTAACGGTTCCCTAGTGACCAGATCAAGCGTCCTGGGCCTGTAGTGCGCGTTCGCTTCCCGAACGCATTTGTCGATGCCAACAGCAACGAAATCTTCTATCTCAAATCCAAACGAGACGGCGAGGTGCTCCAAGTGATGGCCGTGGATGTGGCAGTGGCCACCCAACCTTCCTTCAGCGCCAGTACGCCCCCCATGCTTTTCGAGGGCAGATATCCGGGTTTCTATGCCGTCATGCCGGACGGGAAGCATTTTCTTCTGTTGAAGCCTGAACTCGAACAACCACCCCGCCAGATCCAGATCGTGCTCAACTGGTTCGAAGGATTGAAACGCCGCATCCCAGCGGCTGGGAAAGAGGATGCCGCTCTCGGCAAGCCGGGATTTGTTTCAGTTACTTCTTCAAACCCGCGTTGGCGCACGCCATAATTACGCTCACGGTGGTCGAAGTGCGCCGAAGGATTCCGGCGCATTGGCCAAAGAGCGCGCCTACGTTGACTCCTCGCGGCTCGCCATCTGGGGATGGAGCCGCCCAGCGACCGGGGCGACGGCCATGCCCGCCGCAAGCAAAGGCTTCCCCGGTTCAACCAGCTGGTTGATAAGCAGTTCCGACTCTGCCTGTTGCACGGAAGAAAGAACTCCCACCTTGAATTCGCGTAAATCCATTTCAATCCGTCTTAATTCGCGGTTAGCCGTTGACGCAAGTTGCGCGCTTGGTGCCAAGACTGGGCCTTATCTGGCAATCTGCGTGCGCTTTGAACCACAGTGGCCTCAGTAACAAGGCCACTGTGGCACCTGCGGGGAGTAGATTGTACCGACTCCCTGAATGAGCCCACCCGGCTCACGCCACGCGCGCTACTTCGGCCGAGGGCTCGTAGCTGTCGATTTGCTCCGCGCCTGAAGTCTTCAACAGGTCGCGGGCTTTTGCTACTTCCGCAGCCGTGCCATGTGCTACAAGAACGAACTTGCCGGCTTTGATCGACGTCTCATATTTTATGACGCTGTTTTTGGGAATGCCGAGGCTGTAGAGCCCTGCACCCAGGGCACTCAGCCCTCCCACGACGACTGCTCCCTCCAGCGCCCCAGCGATCCAGGTGACAATGGAGCCGGCAGCAACAACAGGCCCGATGCCGGGGACGATTAAGAACGCTGCACCGAAGAGCATTCCCCAGAGCCCTCCCCAAAATGCGCCCCATTTGCCCCAGTACTTCATCCTGTCGCCCGTATTATAGAAACCGACCACATCCTCATCAGTTTGGTAATCGCGGCCGACGACGCCCAGTTTCTTGATGTCAAACCCGCCATCCTTCAATTCCTTGATGGCATTTTCTGCGGTGGAGTGTTGGCTGAAAACTGCAACGACCGAGTTTTTGCCCTGTCCTGGCGTAGTATTCATTGTTTGCCTCCTCTGAGTACATTCAGAATGTACCGGTGCCCATCGCGGTTCGATTCGCACTAAATTAAGGTCTGTCTAAAACCCGCGCCAATTCTTTCTGGTCGCTGGCGCCACACCACTAATATGAGGTTTGGCTCGGTGTCGAGCCAGAGGGTTGTCAGTGCTTTCTCAAATGCCGCTGCGGGCACTGGTGATTACGATCGGATTAGAACCGACAGCCACGATTTTGGTTGCCTCGGTGAAAACCTAAAAAGAGAGGCGGCAGGAATTGACGTCGTGGATCATGCAGCGCTGGCGCAAAAATCCAGGCTATTTCTCCGACAAGAGGTAAAGATCGAATTGGCCGCCGGGGCGGACGTAGGCGATTTTGGACAGGTCTCGGGCGATGTCGTAGGCGTTGCCTTTATATGCCTGCGGAAAGGCGAAGGGAAGCTTCAGCACGGGTTGCGGTTTGCCGGCGGCTTTCCCATCCAGCCAGGGGAGTTGGTATAAGGTCACCTCGCCGCGCGAAGAGATGGTATAGAAAACGGATTTGCCATCACGGCTGACGCGCGGAAATTCCGTCAGCACGCCGGGAACCAGCGGGGTGCATTTCCTGTCGGCGATGGAGGCCGCGTAAATACCGGCGTTGTCGGCGTCGGCTTTCTCGATTGAAAAGGCCGTCGTGGTGAGCAGGTACTTGCCGTCGGGCGCAATGTCGGTGATGGCTCCGCAATGTTCGAGAAAGAGCTCGGCGCTGGAACCGCCGGCGCCAGTTTTCATGATGACCGGCTGCTGGCCGTCTTTGAGACTACCGCTGGTATAATACGTCCCCGGATCGGCGGCGGTGTTGGCGGCGTAGTCCATTTCGACATAGGAAGTACGCGGAAGCTCTCGCAGATGACTGCCATCGGCATTCACCACAAAAACGTGGGCGCCATCATGTGCGTTTTTCCACCAGGTCACCTGCGAGTCATCCGGCAGGAAATCGCCGTCATAGAAATAGTCGGGATTGGAAGCCAGTTTGACTTTGTTGCCCCCGTCCACATCGGAAAGCCAAAGCTCATTGCGGCCTTGCTCGGGTTGGGTGATATACATCACCCGCTTGCCGTCGTGCGATAGCACCGGCTGGAAAGCCCATTCCGAAACGATGTCGGTGGAGGTCCTGGTAGCCACGTCATAGGCAGACAGATAGCCGGATGATTTCCCGTTCACGAAGTAGATTCCCTTGCCCGAGGGATCTTTCATGGGAAATACATCCGGGCCGGGACCAAAGGTGAGCTGAGTGAGGGATTTATCGGCCAGGCGGTACTCCCACAGATTCACGATGCCATTCACCCGGCGATCGAGGAGCACGGTCTTGCCCGGATCGCCCCACTCGATGGAACCAGGGGAGCCGGATATCTCTCCCAGATCGGTGATTTTATGGGATGCGAGATTCACCCGTTGCGCCTGTACCGTATCCGCGGCCGTCTGTTCCCTTGAGCCGCCAACCAGAACATCAGCCCCGTCAGGATAGATAAGCAGTCGATTTACCCGCAGGCCTGTGGTTTCGAGTTTCAAGACCAGTTTTGGGTTGGAACCGTCGGGCGAAGCTTGCATGAGGTTACGGCCTTCGTTGCTCACATAGAACAAGCTTTTGCCATCCGGCGACGGGTGCGCGTTCGTGCCTTCCACCAGCCTCGAAGGTTCTCCGCCCAAAGTGGGCAGCGCCCACACCTCCCAGTTGCCCAGTTCGCGCTCATAGTAGATTTGCGTGCCATCTGGTGAAAAGCTGTCCAGGAACTTGCTGCCTGCGTCGCTGGTCAGCTGTAACGGATCGCCGCCCGAGGACAGCATCACAAAGATCTGTTCATAGCCCTGCACATACGAGGTGAAGGCCACCGTATGCCCGTCGGGCGAGAGTTTGATGCCGCTGATCGGCCGGTGCCAGTGGCTGATTTGCGTAATGGCGCCCTGCCCGCGGGCCGCGCGGCCATTCGTGAGCAAAAAATGCCAGGCGCCGTAGCCGGCCGCGAGCACTAGCAGCAACAGTACGGCGCCGATTCCGATGGCTTTGCCCTTATTGCGCGAAGCGGCGGCGGCAATGACCGAACTGCTCGAAGAATGAACTGCGCTCGCGGAGGAAGCGCCGGGGTCCACTTTCTCGGCCCGTACCCCGCCGGAAGCCGATTGGGACCTTGAACCTGGGCCGGCCGCCGGGATGGCGGAATCTGAAGTCCGCATAGATTCCCGGTCCGGCGCGGAATCCCGCTTCACGCGCTTCAGGTCGCTGCGCATATCGGCGGCGTGCTGGTAGCGGAGATCGCAGTCCTTCTCCAGCGCCTTCTCGATGATGCGCTCCAGCGCGGGCGGCAAATCCGGATTCAGGCGGACGGGTGGCTGGAATTGGCGGTTAAGAATGGCGTCAAAGAGCAGGCCGGTGGTATCGCCGCGAAACGGCATCGCGCCGGTGGCCATTTCGTAGACCACGGCGCCAAAGGAAAACAAGTCGGTGCGCGCATCCAGTTCTTTGCCGCGGACCTGCTCCGGCGACATGTAGGCCACCGTTCCGACGGCGCTGCCGGGGCTGGTAAGGTTCTGCTCGTCGGTGGTGCGCGTCTCGCCTGTGTTCCCCGCCCCGCCGCCGGCCCCCGCGCCGGGGGCGAATTTGGCCAGTCCAAAATCCAGCACTTTGGCATGTCCGCGAGCCGTCACAAAAATGTTGGCCGGCTTGATGTCGCGATGCACAATGCCTTTGGCATGCGCGGCATCGAGGGCGTCGGCAATTTCGATGGCGAGGTCAAGCAGGGTCTCCAATTCGAGCGGCCGGCCGGCAATGCGGTGCTTGAGGGTCGTTCCTTCCAGCAACTCCATCACGATGAAGTTGTGCCCCTCATGGAGGCCGATCTCGTGAATGGTGCAGATATTGGGATGATTCAGCGCAGAGGCAGCGCGGGCCTCGCGGCGAAAGCGTTCCAGGGCCTGCGGGTCGCGGGCGAGATCGTCCGGCAGAAACTTGAGGGCGACAAAGCGTCCGAGCGAGGTGTCTTCAGCCTTGTAGACGACCCCCATGCCGCCACCGCCGATTTTTTCGACGATGCGGTAATGCGAGATGATCTGGTCAATCATGGCAGCCGATGCCCCGCTGACGGGTTGCTTCATCTTACGAGTGCGACAGCAGCCAGTCAACGCATCAAGGGTTTGGGCGGTGGGTTAGTTTGAATCCAAAAGCACAACGAAAGCTCACCTGCGGAATCAGCGCAAGCGCTTCGCGCCGCCTGGAGCGTCGCTTAGACAGACTCGGACATTAACCGAACGGGGCACCGGCGCGAAGCGTGTTTTGAATCTCTGTGACCGCATCGGTTGGCCTCCGCAAAGCGGGATTGGAAACTACTAGCGAGCCATCATCGGCGTCCTCCAAGCCCGCAATCCAGACAAAATCATAAGGCGCTTTAACTTCGAAAGCGCGTGCGCATGAATCCTCCTAGCGGATGGCCGGCAAACCTTCCCTTACAAGTTGCCCGTTATCCCCCACGAACAACCCACCGGCGCCGTAATCATTGTTCTGAAGAGCATTAGTGCAACCGCCGCGCACCTTGGGGACATTAGCCCCACCGGGGCTGTTCATCGAGGCTGATACCGAGCGCGGTCTTGCCGACCACTTCGTGCGTAAGAAAAGCGTTGGCGGGATGAAGCCTGCCGAGACGCGCATCGCGCAACAAGCGCTCGTATCCGGCCGAGCGAAAGATGCCATGGCCTCCGGCAACATCGAGGCCGAGATCGACCACCCGCCAGGACGCTTCGACGGCTCGATACTTGGCCGCGAAGATCTTCAACGGCCATTCGGCGCCGTAATCCACGCCGTTCGACCAGTCCTCCGCGATACGATCAAGATGCGGCCCAATAGATTCAAGCTCAATCACCATTTCCGCAATGGCGTGCTGGATTTCGGGATGGTAAGCCATCGGCCGGGAGAGAGCGAGAGAGTTCTTGTTCTTCGCAGCGGCAATGCTCTTGTCGAGAGCGCGCCTGGCCAAGCCGTAATAAACATTGGCGAAGCCCAACAGGGCCCAGGCAAACACGGAGAGGACAAACGCATCGATTCCAGCGCCCCCGGCCGGAACGATACGCGCAACGTATCGATCCGGAATGAAAGCGTTCTCCAGAACCGTGTCATCGCTGCGCGTGGCGCGCATGCCGAGAACATCCCAGGTTTCCTTGATAATGTAGCCACGGTTATCGCGCAGCATAAATGCGTGGACGACCTTCGGGTGGGCAGGATCGCTTGTGTCCATTCCGTGGAGGCCGAAGCGCGTCCAGACCGGCGTCAGGCTGCCAAACTGTTTGCGCCCTGAGAAGCAGTACCCGCCGTCCACACGTTCCGCTTTCGCCGAAGAGAGCAATACGGGAATATCATTGCCGCTTTCGGCGTGACCTGCTGCGAAGATTTCGCCTGCAGCAGCGTCGCGCAGCATCCATTGGAGTGATTCATCGCCGCGGCGCCAGAGATCGGCGGCAACGCCGACCCAATAGAGATGCATATTCACCGCCAGGGCGGTCGCCGGCGCATGATAGGCCAACCGCCGTTGCTCGCGGCACACCTCAGCGAGGCTCAACCCGGGACCCCCAAATTTCTCCGGAGCCGGCATGACAAGATACTTCGTGGCGCGGAGTTCTTCGAAATCCTGATCGAAAAAGCGATTTTCGCGGTCGTAGATGGCGGCGCGGGAATCGAAGCGGGCCAGCATCTCCTCTGTGAGGCCCCGCCCAGTCGAAAGCTCGGACGCAGTGCGGCATGTTTTTTGGGAGCCTCCACCGTCCCTTGATGGGTCAGGGAACGTCGCTTCTGGAATTGTCGCCATGCGTTTTTCCTCGCATTCGGAATTCAAGTTTTCCAAGCTATTCTACAATGCAAAACCGACTGAGCAGCCGCCCACTATGGCTGGCCGCTCAGTCCCTGTTCGCGAACTAAGGCCGCGCTTCGTACACGATGTTGAAGGGTGTCTCAGTCGCCCGGCGAAAGCGGGTAAAGCCGGCCGAGGTCACAACCTCCCGAATGCGCTTCTCGCCCGCCTGCGCGCCCAGACAGAGTCCGACTTCCTGTGATCTCGAACAAGGTGTGCACAGCAAGGTTGAGAACGAGTAGTAAACGCGCCCCACGGGATTCAGGTTGTCTTTCAGCTGATCGTTCGCGAAGGGTTCGACGATCATCCACGTACCATCTTTGGCCAGGGAGCGCCGAACGTGCGCAGCCGCACCCACGGGATCGCCCATGTCATGCAGGCAATCGAAGACAGCTACGAAATCGTAGTCTTTGCCCGGAAAATCCTTGGCTCTCGAGACCTCAAAGCTGACCCGGTCGGTAACTCCTTGCCGTTTGGCAGATTCGCATGCTGCCTCGACCGACTTGTCGTGGTAATCGAATCCAAAGAATCGCGAGTTGGGAAACGCCTTTGCCATGAGCAGGGTCGATGCGCCTTTCCCGCAGCCGACGTCAGCCACACGGGCCCCTCCTTCGAGCTTCTTTTTTACTTCGTCTAGTGAAGGTATCCACGAGCTAACAAGGTTGGCGGCATAGCCCGGGCGAAAAAACTTTTCGCAACCGTGAAAAACGCCGTCATCGTGTTCGTGCCATCCCATTCCGGCGCCGGTTCGGAAGGACTCGGCAATGCGGGGCACAGCCGCCAGAGACCCCAGGGCGAGTTCAAAGGCCCCTGGCAGATAAGCTGGACTGTCATCATGGGCAAGGGTGAAAGCCTGTTCTTCAGTCAGGCTGAATTTAGTCGTTAGTTCGTCGTATGTGATATAGCCGCCCGCAGCCTGCGAGGCCAGCCACTCGCGCAGATAGCGCTCATCGGTCCCGGTCTTGGCGGCAAGCTCTGCCGGACTCATTGGACCGGTAGCTAGCGCCTTGTAAAGGCCGAGTTTCTCGCCGATCACCACCATCCCGGCGTGTACTGAGGCACCGAGATCAGTGACGAATTGTCCGATAAAGGCGTTCAGTTTGTTCATGTCCAGGGCTGGAACTTGTGCTGTACTCATTTGCGATGTCTCCTTTTCGCAGAGCGGATTTTGTCCGTTCCTTATTGTTGGTAGCGACTTTTTTCGCAGCG
>JBEKOS010000073.1:0-12489 GCA_049521535.1 Terriglobales bacterium
GATCCCCATGGTTATGGAATTGCCGAGTCCCTGCGGGCTACCCAGGGCAGCGACCAATTCACCTTGCTGCGCCGCGTGCTTGGGATCGAGCGGCAGAAATGGGAGTACTCCGGCATCAATCTTCAGCAGAGCCAGATCGGTCTCCGGGTGGATGCCCAAGAGGCGAGCGGTGTATCTGGTTGGAGCGCTGCTACCGGCAGACGCTGGCGTCAGGACAACCTCGATCCTTTGTGCGTCCCTGACCACGTGGGCATTCGTCATGATGTAACCATCGGGGTCGACGATGACGCCGGAGCCAAGGATGTGCTGGCGGGAAATAACTGCGATCTTGTTCCCGGCATCATCCTCCGCCAGGCCGAAGCCGGTAGCTTGCACCTGGACGACCGCCGGGGCCGCCTTGGCTGCCAGTGCCTCCATTGCAGCATTGAACTGTTTGAGAAAGTCGGTTTGGCCGGCGTTGGGCGCGGGCTGCCCATTCTGAGAGAGACCGTGCGCGCCTCCGGCCTTGCCCGGCTGCGTCTGAGCTGTTGCCGAGCCCACGATGAGAATCGATGCCAGCAATAAGGCGCCTTGGCAGCGCCGGTCCCAACCCATGCCGCGGGTAATGATCATAGATCGCCGCTCCGATGGGTCATTATACCGAGCGCAACGGAACGGCTGGTTCGAGGCGGTTTCGCACTCCGAATGCGATTGACTGGCGTCGTTCACTTAACGAGTTTTCCGCAAGCCTTGTTCACCATCTCCTTGTTTATTCCGGCCGGAGTAAACAGAACAACCTGGGGACGTTCCGCGCGATCGCGAAACTCGATGCGCGTTGCGGCGCTATTCAGCAGTTCTTTGGTAGCATCCTTGTCTACATAGAAACTATGGAAGGACGGGGCTATCGTCCAGTTGTGCTTGTAGTACTTGTCATTGGCGCGCAACTTTACGGTTTGCTGGGGAGCGCCCGTAAGCCAGGATCCCGTGTTTGGCCGGCCCAGCGTGACCGGGCTGTGCAGCCGCGCGTTGATCCACTGGAACTTGCCATCCTTCTTGCCACACTCGATGGTGAACGAGGGCAAGCCGGACTCCTCTCCGCCGCGAATTTCCTCGTCCGCAACCAGCTTTAGCTTGGTATAGGGATCGCTCGTAAACTTGTCGATGGTAACTTCCGCGGTCCATTTTCCGCCGGCGTCCGATGTCCTGGGTGGGTTGTCCTGTGCCCAAAGTGCAACCGACAATATCAGAAACGAGGCAAGCGTAGCTAAGGTTTTCATATCTTCCAGTATCCCATAGCGACTAAACCCAACAAAACGGTAGTAGTTGCGCCCTAAATTCGTGAGATCAGTTCTTTTTCCAGGGACGCCAGCGCGGCCGCCAGCGGTTTACGTTCCGGCAATAATCTGCATAGTCGTCGCCAAATTTGCTGCGCAGGGTGGGTTCCTCATAGAAGATGACAAACAAATGCACCCCAAGGGCGGTGGCAGCCACTGCGGCGATGACCTCCGGACTAGCGTGTCCAAAGACAATCCACAACCCGATCCAGCCGGCGGCAAAGCCCAGATACATCGGATTCCGCACATAGCGATAAAAGCCCGCCACCACCAACCGCTGTGGCGGCGCCATAGGAGCGGGAGTTCCTCGTCCCGTCCAGCCGAAATCCCAGACGCAACGCAAGGCCGCGGCGAAGCCCAGCACTGATGGAACCGCAGCCAGCCAGCGCCAATTCGCAGAGCCCGCTGTTTCCGCGCGGAAGCCGAGCCATCCGGGCAGCAGCCAGAACCACAAGGCAAAAAAGGCGCTGCCCACTACCAGCGAACCGATGGTCGTGAGCCAGGGATTCCCTGCTGCGGTCTCGCGTTCGTGTTCGGGCCGTCCAATCGCCACTTGCTTTCCTGTTTGCTATGGCTCTGCAGCCACAGGCAGAACAGTTGCCAACTGCAGCCGGTGTGATACGCGCAGTCGCTAAACACTCAGCTTGTCATCGCGAGCTTTGCGAAGGAACGCTGTATTTTGCGTGCGGCAGAACAAGTGCATTGATCCTTCGCTACGCTCAGAACGCACTCCTGATGACACTGCACTGGCAGGTCAAGTGCGCTTTTGTTGGCTCTGCCGGTCCCGTACCGGCATGTCGCGTCGCGCAGAGGCGCTGCTTTTCCTTGAGGGCTTGGCATTCCTGCCGAGCCGCAGCTTCCACGCCGTGCGCAAGGCGCCGGTCACCACGCCTTCGTCCGCAGCGGCCAGCCGGATGTGCGTAGCGCCCGTGCGGCCCCATTCGCCATGTACAGGCAGGAAAACATCGGGCATCTCGCGCGAGAATTCGACCTGCAGTTCCGGCGTTAGCATCAAGTTGCCATAGCCCTTCCCTGCGGAGGCCAACGTGGCGAAGATCCTGCCTCCCACGCGGAAGTCTGGATTGCCCATGTGCGAGCCTTCTTCCGCGCCTTCAAGGCTGAGGGCTATTCGCCGGAAATCGTCCGAGTTCATCATTCCCTCACATCGGTGCGAATCTGAGGCGCGCGCATTCCGGGGCTGACTTTTGGACGTACTACGCCCGCGCTGGTTCTGGCTATCTGCGGCGAATCAGCAGCACGATACATCCGGCTGCAGCCAACAAGAGCTTCCCCGGCATGCAGGGGCCGGAATTAAAATCAAGCGTGCATGAATCGCTCAATAAAAAAGTCTGCTATTCCCGTGCCTCGATCGCTCAAAAGTCCTCAGCAACGTTAATTTTCCCACATTGGAATACAATTTCGTCTCGAACGAGAGAGGGCTTTCGGTTCGCTTGCGTAAAGTCATTGCCCATCGAAAAGCCCGGATCAAGCATTGCTCTATGGCTTCCATACTTAACGATTGCCTATCCTCGTCCGACGCTCCGCGCGTAATTAGGGTATTGGACAAGCTTGCCCGGCATGGCCTGGGTAACTTTCACCTTACGGGAAGCCTGGCGTTGGCAACGCATCAGGCTGCCGCCGGATACCGCGCCCCGCTGCGCGCTCTCAACGACATTGATATTGTGGTTCCCTCTTTCGCTGACGTGTCCGAAACACTGATGCACGGCTTCCTTGTCCGGCACGTGCATCCGGGATCGCCACAGGGCAGGATGGTCCTTCAACTCGTGGATGCTGAGCACGCGCTGCGGGTGGACATCTTCAGCGCTTACGGCGCCGCACTGGCGCGAAGCCGGACTCGCGAAACAGCGATTGGCGCAATCCGTGCGATTGCTATAGAGGACCTTGCGGCTAGGACTGCATCGCTTCTGATGGACCTGGGGCGCGGGAAGGAAGTGGCCCGGAAGCATGCGGAGGATTTTGCGTGGCTGGCGGAATCCGCTGATCCGGACGGCGTTGAGGTCGCCTGGCGTGACCACCGCAAGACAAGTGATCCGATCACCTTCAAGGAAACCCACGCACGAATTCAGGCGCTGGTCGAGTCGTGCGCCGCTTTGCTTGTGGTTCCCGCCTATTCGCAAGATACGGACGCGGTTTGTCCGAAGTGCGAGGAGGTCAGAACATGGCGACTGGCTTCCGGGCAGGTGATCATGTCGGTCCTTGGATACGTTTGATAAAGCCCGCCGCGAAGAGCGGAGGGCGCCGTGCTCCTGCGAATCGGCATCACTTCTTCAAGTTGCTGCGCAAATGTGGCTTTACAAAAACAGGCTTTACAAAAACTGCTTGACAGTAGTTACACAGTCGTGTACAGTGACGGTAATTAGTCGTTAATTAGCGACTAATTGAAATTGCACGGGGCGTCGCGGTCGCCTTGAATTACCTGCGCCAACGGTTTACGGTCTAAAGTCGATGGCAACCTTGGCAATCTTCGATGGCAATCTTGGCAATGTTCCCGGCTCTACGAGTGTCAGCCACGGATTTGTACAGATTCACACGGATAGAGCGAGACACGAATGCTTCGGTGACTTATGTTGAGCTTCTTGAGCCTCTTGAGCTCCTTGAAAAATTGCGAAGATTCCAAAGGAGTTAACCCTTAAAACAACTGGCTCATCAAGAGGCTCACGTGAGCTCCTTGGTGAGCATCTTGATTCAGCCGGCAGAAGACACTGGCTCCCTGTGCTGATTCGCGTTCAGCGTTTCTCTCTGGAAATCTGTGGCTAAATTCCTGCTTCGCCTACGCCAGGTACTTCGCCAGCGGCTCCCAGTAGTTCTCGTGCCATCCTTCGGCGAGATGTTGTCCGGCGCCGTTGGGAAAGGCGCCGTGGTCGAGCGTGAGTTTGGTTCCGTTGCCTTCGTCGGCAAGCTCGAACTTCGCGATGGAGAAGACACCTGGCTTCCAGTTGCCGGCGCGCCAGGCTTGCACAATGCGCTCATTGACTACGAGTTCGATCTGCCGTCCACTGATGTAGCCGCCGAAGATGGAGAAGGCGCCGCCGGCATCGCGGCTGATCTCCGCGGACTTGCCTGCGGGAACCATCCCGGACTTCATGGCTCCGCTGAGTTCGACAACCTTGTCAAACCGTTTGGCGTCGGTAAGGGCCTCGTAGACGCGCTTTCGGCTGGCCTTGAAGACAACTTCCTGGTGGATGCATTCGCAGGCGTGGGAAACCTCGTCGTTCCCCGCCGGGGGCGAGGCCTGAAGAGTTCCCGTGGATCCGAATGCACTTCCGGCAACGCCCAGGAATGAGGCGACCGACGCCAGGCGCACAGAAAAATCTCTGCGGCTGAGGAGCTTATGTGTCATGAGTTGGCCCCTTCGAAGGCAATGTCTTTCTGTTTGGAGCGATTCTTACTATATGCCAACAAGGCACGAGGCAGCCACCTAAACCTCTTCGGCGTGCAATCACATGAGTGTGTGATTGCAGTCACAGCATAGCCGCGCCGGATGGGCAAGACTATGTTTGCCATGAATAATTTCGAACGAACGTTCGAACAGTGCCAGGACGCAATCGCCGATATCAGCTTTCCGAGCATTGTCCAGTGGAAAGCCCAGCATCCCGGCGCAAAGGTGATTGGATACTTCCCGGTTTATGCTCCGGTGGAACTCATCCATGCCGCCGGCATGTTGCCCGTCGGCTTAAGCGGCGGCGGCGACCGCCTCGACATTCAATATGCCGATGCCCGCTTTGGGTCGTTTATTTGCTCGATCGTCAAAACCACGCTGGAGATGGGACTGCGCGAATATCTTGGCTTGTTCGACGGCTTGTTGTTCAGTGGCATCTGCGATTCAGCGCGCAATCTGTGCTTCGTGATGAAACGCAATTTTCCCGGCATCTATTGCGATTTTCTTCATCTGCCGCACAATCCCAGCTCGCGGGCGAGTGTTGATTTTCTGGTCAGCGAGTATCGCCGCCTGATGCAGGAGCTCGAGCGTCTAGGCGGACAGGAAATCACTGACCCCGGCTTGCGCGAGGCTATCGCTCTTTACAACCACAATCGCAAGCTGATCCGCAGCCTGTACACGCTTCGCTCCAAGTCGCCCCATCTGCTGGCCGCCTGGGAATCTTATGTGCTCGTACGCGCCGGCTATTTCATGCCGGTGGAAGAACACAACCAAATGCTGGAGGATGCGCTGGCCCAGTTGCCTGCGCGTCCAGGCAAGCCGCGAGATTCGCTGCGGGTGGCAGTGGAAGGCTCCTTCTGCGAACAACCGCCGCTGGATCTGATCAAGCTGGTGGAAAACGCGGGATGTTACCTGGTGGACGACGACTTTGTCATTGGCCGGAGCTGGTTCGAAGAGGACATTCCATGCGCCGGCGATCCTTTGTTTGCGCTGGCAGAAAGCTACGTGGACCGCGCAGTTTACTCTTCGGTGCGTCATGATTTCCGCGCTCCTCGCTGGGACGGACTCGCCGAAAAGGTAAAGCGTTCGCGGGCCGATGCGGTGCTCTTCCTGATCGCCAAGTTCTGCGAGCCCGCTTATTTCGATTACGTCCTCTTCAAGAAGAAGCTGGACGAGCTTAGCGTGCCCCATTTGCTGGTGGAGTTTGAGGAAAAGCAATTCACCTTCGACCGGGTTCGGACCGAAGTGGAGACGTTCGTTGAGTCTCTGGTTTTTGATTAGCGGGCTACTGCTCGCGGCTACTGGCTGAATCTGCGAAGACAGATTGGACGGAGATTATGGCAGAAGTGAAGCAATCCGAGTATCGCGGCAGCATTCATCACCAGCAAAAAGAACTGATGATGAAGTGGTACGAGCGGCTCAACGAGGCGGCGGAAACGGGGTTGCCCAAGACGGCCTCGCTGATGATTTCCGGAAACTGCGTGGAACTGCTGGAAGCGTTTGGGATCGTGCCGCTCTATCCCGAAGTAAACGCCCTGCAACTTGCGATCCGCCACCAGTCGCTGGAGCCCATCCTGGCCGCCGAGGATATGGGCTATGCGCCCGACAATTGTGCCTACGTCAAGGCTGATATCGGCTGCTATTTGAAAGGCATCACGCCGACCGGAGGCAAACTGCCCATCCCGTCGCTGGTGCTGTGCAACTTCGTCGGCTGCAACACTTACGTCAAATGGTTTGAGCATACGGCTGCGCTGACTGGCGCCAGGCTCTACGTACTCGACGTTCCCTTCCTGCGCGAAGACGAACCCAGCCAGGCGGACATAGATTACGTGGTACGGCAACTCATGGAGCTCACGGGAATTTTCGAGGAAATTACCGGTACCAAGTTCGATTATGAGCGTTTGCAGGAAGCGGTTCGGTGTTCTGCCGAGGTGGAAGACCTCTGGTCACGTATTAAACACCTGTCGCGCCTGTCGCCCTCTCCGTTTGACGCCTATTTCGACGCTATTACTCTCATGGGACCGCTGTACGCTTATCGGGCAACGCGCGAGGGCGTAGAGTTCTTTCGCGACGCACTGGCGGAATTGCAGGAGAAGGTCACACGGAACGAAGGCGTATACGATCAGGAGAAATTCCGCCTGGTTATGGAAGGCCCGCCGCCGTATCCGTACTTCCGCACCTTCCGGGACATGTTTGCCAAGTGGAAAGCGTGCGCTGTGGCCTCCACCTACTCCACCGTGGGCGGATTATGGGAGTTCGGAGCGCGGCATGATCCCGATCATCCGTTTGAGTCCATCGCGATGCACATGCTGTCGCAAAATGTGACCAACCGAAACTTCCTGCAACGGTATGAACAGATTCGCCGGTATGTGGAAGAGTGGAACGCCGATGGCGTAGTTATCCACTTCGTAAAGAGTTGCCGCCTTTTTTCCGCCGGGCAGGGCGACATGCGCGACTACTTGACCAAGACGCTCGGTATTCCCACGCTTTACATCGAGTCAGACCTCGAAGATCCGCGCTATTTCGCCGAGGCGCAGACCCGGAACCGTATTGACGCATATTTTGAGGCGCTCGAACATTCCAAGCATACCGCCGCCGTGGGCGGGGCTAAACACAAGGAAGTGAGCACGCAATGAGAATTGCCGCTGGAGTAGACGTAGGATCTACGCAAACCAAGGCCGTATTGATGGGCGAGCATGGCACGCGCACGATTCTGTCGCGTGCGATCGTTGATACCGGAGCGAATGTACGCAAGGCCGCGGAGACCGCATTCCTCGCGGCCTGCCATCAGGCCGATTGCCCGCCGGCTGAGGTCGGCTTCGTGGTCGGAACCGGCTATGGCCGTTACAACATTTCGTTTGGTAACGCACAGATGACGGAAATCAGTTGCCACGCTCGCGGGGCCCACTGGATGTGTCCCAGCACCCGGACGGTGATTGACATGGGCGGCCAGGACTCGAAGGCGATTGCCGTGGGCGCCGATGGCCAGGTGCTCGACTTCGTGATGAACGATAAGTGCGCCGCCGGTACCGGACGATTCCTGGCCAACGCCGCCGACGTGATGGGTGTCGGGTTGGACGAAGTTGGACCGCTGTCGCTGAAAGCGTCCCGTCCGGTCAGGATCGCCACCGTTTGCACGGTTTTCGTGGAATCGGACATCCTTTCCTATCTGACGCAGGGAAAGAAGCCGGAAGACATCTTAAGCGGCGTGCACCTGGCGATCGCCAAGCGAACGCTTTCCCTGGCCCGCCGCGTGCCCCTGGAGCCTGACATTGTCATGACCGGCGGCGTGGCACAAAACGTTGGCATGGTGAGTGCGCTGGAACAGGTACTGGGCGCAAAGTTGAAGATCAGCCCGATCGCTCAATTTACTGGCGCCATTGGCGCTGCGGTCTTCGCGCTGGAAAAGATGGACGACAGTTTTGAATCCTCGACGTGGAGGCCCGAACATGCGGTTAGTAGCGGGAATTGATTGCGGCAGCGGCTTCGTCAAGGCGGTGGTGATGGAATCACCGGAGCCGAACGGAGGTAACGGCGCTGCGGGCAACCGGCAAACCACGCTGAGCGACTTCGCCATTCTTGGCAGAGGCCGCGTAAAAAGCGGCGTCAATATGGACGAAGCGGCACAGGCTGCCCTGGAACGCGCCCTGCTGGATGGCGGACTGGAGCGGGAGCAGGTTCGCTACATCGCCACCACTGGCTTCGGTCGTTATGGCGTGGGTTTTCGTGACATTCAGATCACCGAAATTACCAGCGGTGCGCGCGGCGCATTCTATCTTTATCCTAATTCGCGCTGCGTGCTGGACATAGGCAGCCAGTCCACTCGCGCCATCACCATGAATGATACGGGCAAGGTCCGCGCCTTTAAGACCAACGACAAGTGCGCGGCCGGTTCCGGCTCGTTCATTGTGCGCGCCGCAAAGTATCTGGAGATTCCGCTCGAAGAGGTGGGCGGGCTTTCGCTTCAGGCCACCAATCCCCAGCCGATCAGCAGCATCTGCGCCGTGCTGGCGGAGAGCGAGATCATCAATCATGTCAGCGCCGGAATCACCGTGGAGAACATCCTGCGTGGAATTCACGATTCGCTTGCCGAACGCGGAGTGGGTATGCTCAAGCGCGCGGGCATGGCTGGCGAAGTAACTTTTATCGGAGGCGTTGCCCGGCAGGGAGGAATTGTGAAGGCTCTCCAGGAAAAACTCGGGGCCGAGGTCAAGGTTAATGTGCCCGCCGATTCGGATTATGTTTGCGCTTTGGGCGCGGCGCTGCTGGGTCAGCAGCGGCTGGCAAAAGCAAAGCAATTATGCAGTATTGCTGCGGCGAACTAAGCCGCAGAACAAGTTCCGCCACAGAGGCGCGGAGGAAGCGAAACACGGATTCATCTGCTCTCCTTTTCCGTATTTCGCCGTGGCCCCTTCGCGTTTCTGTGGCGGGAATTTCTGTCTTGACCAGTGTCAATGAGGCCCTATGTTTGGTGCAATCAATGTGACGTCCGCAACTCTCGGCAACGAATCATCGAATTCTTCCGCCAAATCGGGAACGTGCCAAGTCTGGGGATATCGCCTTACGAAAGTAAACGCACCAGTTGAGCGGCACGAATTTCAAATCCCCCAGCCTGGCCTTGATGAGGTTGTCGTGGAAGTTGCTGGATGCGGAGTCTGCCACACCGACATTGGCTTCGCCTACGATGGCGTGCCCACTCGCCACGCGCTTCCTCTCGTCCTCGGTCATGAAATTTCGGGGCGTGTGGTTGCCGCGGGCCCGGTGGCTGGCCATTGGCTCGGCAAGGCAGTGATTGTTCCAGCGGTAATACCATGCGGAGATTGCCCCGCTTGCCGGACCGGGCGTGCGACCATCTGCCGCAAGCAGTTCATGCCGGGAAACGATGGCGATGGCGGTTTTGCTTCCCATGTACTGGTGCCCAGTCGCGGCCTTTGCGAAGTGCCGGGTCCTTTGCCGGGTGGAATTACGTTGGCGGTACTCTCCGTCGTGGCTGATGCCGTCACCACTCCATTTGAGGCCATTCGCCGGGCACAACTCGGAGCGAATGACGTGGCAGTGTTTACCGGGGTCGGGGGCATCGGTGGATTTGGCGTGCAAGTAGCTGCGGCGCTCGGAGCAGCAGTTGTGGCCATTGACATTGATGCCGGAAGGCTCGACTTGGCGTCGCGGCACGGAGCAGCGCTTACCCTTAACGCCGGCCAGATGAATGACAAGGAGCTTAAGAATTCCGTGCGATCATTTGCGAAGCAAAGCGGGCGAAGCGGAATTGGCCTCAAGATATTTGAAACCAGCGGGACTTCTGCAGGTCAGGCAACCGCTTTCGGATTACTCGACCACGGCAGCTACCTTGCGGTTGTCGGATATTCGCCGCGTCCGGTTGAAGTGCGACTCTCGAACCTGATGGCGTTCGACGCCACAGCGCGCGGCAACTGGGGATGCCCGCCGGAGCAGTATCCGTCCGCTCTTGCGATGATTCTGGAGGGAAAAATCGCCCTCGCTCCCTTCGTCGAGACACATCCACTGGACGACGCCCCGACAGTGTTGGAGGCAGTGCATAACCATGCGATTAACCGCCGGGCTATCCTGGTTCCGTAGGGAGAAGCCTGACGGCGGATCTGGCTGTAATTCCACGGATGTTTGCCGCAATCCATGTGAATCCGCAGTTGCTGAAGAGGACAAACCATGAAGAACCACAACCTGCTCGAAGATTTTCAGCCGCACGAGATCATTGTCGAGCATCGGCCAGTGCTTAGCCAGGACGGTAAGCCGGTCGAAGGACTCCATAATGTCTGGATCACGCTAAACAACCCGGGCGAAATGAACGCCTACACCACCACGATGATCAAAGAGGTCATCCTGGCGCTGCGCGCAACCAGCAATGATCGCGCCGCCGTTGCGGTGGTGCTTACCGGGGCCGGCGATCGGGCATTCTGTGCCGGCGGCAATACCCGCGAATACGCGGAAGTCTATGCCGGCGCGCCCGGGGAATACCGGCAGTACATGCGTTTGTTCAACGACATGGTGACCGCGGTGCTGCAGTGCGATAAGCCGGTGGTTTGCCGCGTCAATGGAATGCGCGTCGGCGGCGGCCAGGAAGTGGGCATGGCCTGCGACTTTTCTGTCGCCAGCGATCTTGCCATCTTCAGCCAGGCTGGCCCCAAACATGGTTCTGTGCCTGACGGCGGCAGCACGGACTTTCTGCCGCTGTTTGTCGGCATCGAGCGCGCCATGTACAGCGGCACGCTGTGCCAGCCTTGGAGCGCGCACCGCTTCTACTGGCTGGGTGGACTTACCGACATCGTACCGGTGTTGAAGTTGGATGGCAGTTGGATCGCGAATCCATTGGTGGTTTCGGACCGCCTGCTGGATGAATATGGGCGAGTAGTACTGGGTGAATGGAAGTCGGGTACTGCGCAAGCTGACGCCAAGGCCCTGATGGCGAAAGCCGCGATTGATTTTTCGAAACTGGACGAAGCCGTGGAGAAGCTGTGTACGCACTTTCTCTACACCATGCCGGAATGCCTCACCAAGACCCTCGAAAGCCTCCGAAAGCATAAACTCGAGCATTGGGACCGAAATCGTGAGAGCAATCGTGCCTGGCTGGCATTGAACATGATGACCGAAGCCAATGCTGGTTTCCGGGCGTTCCATTACGGCACCAAGAAGGAGCGGGAGGCGGACTTCGTTCTGCTCCGCCGGCGCCTGGCGGAAGGAGCTCGCTGGAGCGAAGATCTGATCAGGGAGATTGCTCCTTGGATAGGAAAAAGCGGCAGCTAGTGGCGAGTTGGTAGTTGCGAAGAGTTTGCACGTCTCGCCCCGTCCTCTGATGACTAGCCACTAGCAGCTAGCTAGTTTTCAATGTCAAACAACACCCATCCTCTTACCGGCCAAGTCGCGGTTGTCACTGGTGGCTCAGGCGGCATTGGAACCGCGATCATCCACTCTTTACTTGAGGCGGGCGCCGAAGCCATATCCCTGGATTTGACTCCTCCAGCCGGTAAGGACGTTTCGTGGATTCGATGTGACGTGCGCGAGGATTTGTCGGTAGCGTCTGCCATCGCCCAAGTGGCCGGAGAATATCATCAGATTGACATTGCCGTTCACGGCGCGGGCGTTTCACGAGAAGCAGTAATATGGAAGCTTGCAGTTGACGACTGGGATTTCATGCAAGCCGTGAATCTCCGCGGCGCGTTTCTGTTGCTGCGTCACGTCATTCCGGTAATGCGACAGGCAACCAATGGCGCCGGCGGGCGGATCGTGCTGATCGGTTCCATCAATGGATCACGCGGAAAATTTGGAACGTCCGCGTATTCCGCCAGTAAAGCAGGCCTGTTAGGACTGTCAAAAAGCGTTGCTCGCGAAGTGGGCCGGTTCGGCATTTTGGTGAATGTCGTGGAACCCGGTTGGGTTCGCACACCGCTGACGGACGCCCTGCCACAAGCAGTTCGTGATGGAGCGGTCGCTGAAAGCGCTCTGGGCCAACTGCTGGAACCCGCTGACGTTGCCGCCGCGACGCTGTTTTTGTGCGGTCCGGGAGCGAAGCGTATCACAGGACAGATCTTGCGCGTTGATGGCGGACAGCATATCGGTTGAGCAGTGCTCGAAGGATCGCGTTAAAGGAGTTCAGGAAGAGATGTCTACGGCGAATTTCAAAGTCGGGACCGTGCAGCTTCAGAGCGATGAGAAGCGCCCGGTTCGCACTATCATTGAGCCTTTCCGCATCAAGAGCGTGGAACCGATCCGCTGGACCACCCGTGCAGATCGCGAGAAACTGCT
>JBEKOS010000074.1:0-12417 GCA_049521535.1 Terriglobales bacterium
ACTTTTGGTTGCATATTGTTCCTGCCGTTTGCAGGCGATAACGGCTTCGCCGGGGTGGACTCCGAATCCAAGGTTGTGAAATTCTTCCAGAAGCGTTTTCCGGACGCGCTTGCCTTAATGCCGAAGCTCGCAGAGAATTTCTTCCTGAACCCCACTGGCGCCATGGTGACCGTAAGATGTTTTCCTTGGCACGAGCAGGGAAAAGTCCTACTGCTGGGCGATGCGGCGCACGCGATCGTACCATTTTTCGGCCAGGGGATTAACTGTGGCTTCGAGGACTGCACCTGCCTTCTGGAAATGCTTGACAGGGTGCGCATTGCCGGAAACGGCGTAGTTGATTGGCAGGAGCTTTTCACTCAATTTGAGCTTGCGCGAAAACCTAATACCGACGCCATTGCCGATCTCGCGCTGGAGAATTTCGTCGAGATGCGTGACCGGGTCGCCGACCCGCGTTTTCTGTTTCGGAAAAAAGTAGAACTGGCGCTGGAAGCCAGGTATCCTCAACTTTTCGTGCCTAAATACGCCATGGTTACATTTCATCGGGTTCCGTACTCGGTTGCACAGGCACGCGGCAGAGTTCAGGACCGCATGCTGGCAGAACTGTGCGATTCCATCGACCGGATCGAAGACCTCGATTGGATAAAGGCAGACGCGCTGGTGCATCGCGATCTTACTCCGCTAGGAGACATTTAGTTGGCCGGTCCAGTGTTTGAGGCTGCCAGGGAATACGCCGAAGCGATGACGGCAAGAGATCCCCTCGCCGGATATCGCGAGCGTTTTCACATTCCCAGGGCTCCGGATGGCAATGACTGCGTTTATTTATGCGGACATTCTCTCGGACTGCAACCCAAGACCGTTCGCGCCAACGTCGAACAGGAACTAAAAGACTGGGAACAGCTTGGGGTCGAAGCCCACTTTCATGCGCAACACCCATGGATGCCCTATCACCGTTTTCTTACTGAGCAGACTGCCCGGGTCATCGGGACGAAGCCGGAAGAAGTCGTGGTGATGAACTCCCTTACCCTGAATCTTCACTTGATGATGGTGTCCTTTTATCGCCCGTCTGCCGGACGCCACAGGATTCTCATCGAAGCGAACGCCTTCCCTTCCGACCAGTATGCGGTACGGTCGCAGATCCGTTTCCGTGGATTTGACCCGGCTTCTTCACTCCTCGAGCTACGACCTCGTGCAGGAGAGGTACAGCTTCGCGATGAGGATATTTTTTCGCTGATCGAGCGAGAAGGCCAGTCGATCGCGCTAATCATGTTAGGCGGTGTGAACTATTTTTCCGGTCAAGCTTTCGATTTGGCGGCCATTACCAAGGCTGGACATGCCCAGGGATGCGTGGTGGGATTCGATCTGGCCCATGCAGCCGGAAACATACTCCTGAATCTGCATGATTGGGATGCCGATTTCGCCGTTTGGTGCACTTACAAATATTTGAATGGCGGGCCCGGCTGCGTTGGCGGCTGCTTTGTGCACGAACGCCACGCCCGGGAATGGGACCTGCCACGCTTTGCAGGTTGGTGGGGCCATGACGAACAGTCACGCTTTCGCATGAGACCCGATTTTGTTCCTATGAAGGGTGCGGAAGGCTGGCAGTTGAGTAATCCTTCAATCCTTACGATGGCAGCGTTGCGCGCTTCTCTCGACATCTTTAACGAGGTCGGCATGCAGCGACTGCGCGAGAAAAGCATATCGCTGACCGGCTACCTGGAATTTCTGCTCAACCAGCGGCCGTCATCCCGTTTCACTATTGTCACTCCTCACGAACCTGAGCGCCGGGGTGCACAGCTTTCCCTGCAAATCGGGGAAGGCGCCGGTGTTGTGCAGCAAAAGCTGGCCGCTGCGGGTGTATTGTGTGACTTGCGCGAACCCGACATCCTGCGCGCCGCGCCAGTGCCGCTATATAACACCTACGAGGACGTGTACCGCTTTGCAGAGCGCTTTCTCGTCACCCTCGAAGACAGGTAAGCCACGTTAGTTCTTCAATAACTCGTGAAGGCACTCCAACAGCGTCGGCCACACCTTTGACTCTGGATCGATCAGATCAAAGTGATTGGCGCCAGGGACCTCAACCACCGTAACCGTTCCCGGCTTCGACAACTGTCGATCAACGTAACAGTCGGTGAGTGCACTGGGTACGATCTCATCCGCGCTTCCCTGCAAGATGACGCGCCGCACAGACGATTCTTGCCGCGATGGGCAAGCGGTTTCGTACGTCGCGGGCAAGTCTTCCGGTGTGCCGCCAAGAAACTCTGCAACGGCCCCATTGCTTAGACCCATTTTGTAAGCAAGGTCGAGGCACGCCACTGGAGCAAGCGCCAGCACACCCCACATGGCGTCGATGTCGCAAGCCAAACGAAGCGCCAGGTGTCCACCTGCCGAATGGCCAAGCACTACAACTTTGCTTGGGTCCGAAAATGTATTGCAGGCGGCATTGAAACCGGCGAGAACGTCGAGGAACGTATTCGGCCAGCCGCCTCCCGGATCTCCGACGCGCCGGTATTCCAGGTTTGCCACTTCCAGTCCGCGGTTTGCGAGTACCGCACACAAGGGGCTGGTATGCGTCAGGTCATAGCGCGCTCGCCAGAAACCGCCATGAATCATCACAACGGCGCCCCAAGGCACGGCTCCCACCGGGCGCCAGAAGTCAAAGAACTGGTTAGGATCATCGCCGTAAGCGATTCGCTCGTCGGCAGGAACCGGAGGCACGGCGAGGATATCGCGGGTCACAAACGTACCTCCTGAATTTGATTCAAGCTCCATCACCTGCGATAGACCACTCCACCCTTCATCACGAAGCTGACCTTTTCCAACGCACTGATGTCCGTCAACGGATCACCCGGCACGGCGATCACGTCCGCAAAGTAACCGGGCTTGAGCGCGCCAATCTGTCCTTCCCAGCCCAGCAATTTCGCGCCGTTCAGCAGGTCGGCTTGCAGCGTCGCCAGCGGGGTCATGCCGTACTTGACCATAAGAATGAATTCGCGGGCCTGTGTACCGTGCGGGAACGGTCCAACATCAGAACCGAGGGCCATGGGCACTCCTGCCGCAAGCTGCTTGCGAAATTCCTGAGCATGGAATTCGAGCATCTGCCGCTCGCGGGCCGCCTGTTTCGGCGACTCGGCATGATCAGCAAAGTACTCGATGATCTGAAAGGTAGGCACGGCGAAAATCTGCTTTTCGTGCATCAGACGCATGGTTTCATCGCCGAGTTGGAAGGCATGATCGATGGATGCAACTCCGGCCTGGGCGGCATAGAGCACACCCGGCTCTCCGGTGGCATGAACCGCTACACGCCTGCCTGTCCGTGCCGCTTCCTCCACAGCGGCGGTAAGCTCGGCGCGAGAGTATTGGAAGGGCGTGGAGAAGCGGCCTTCAACCAGCGTATCCTTGCCGGTTTCGTACACCTTGATAAAGTCGGCGCCTTCTTTCACCTGCTGGCGAATGGCAGCAACCAGTTCGTCGCCGGAGTTTGCATACGTTGCATTTGAGAGAACGTGTTGCGCGGGATTGAAGTTAATGGCGTCTTCATGGCCGCCGAGAATGTCGATGGCATTGCCGCTGATGCGCAAGCGAGGCCCCGGAATCAGTCCATCGTTGATAGCATTGCGCACGGCCGTATCGGCGGAACCCGCCCCTTCAGTGCCCATGTCGCGTTCGGAGGTGAAGCCGGCCATCAGATCGGCGCGGGCCGCCAGTGTGGCCAGAATCGTCCGTCGTGGCACCGATTCCTGCACGGTCTGCAGGTCTTCCGCACCAGGATGCAGAAAAAGATGTACGTGCGCGTCGATCAATCCCGGCAGCAAGGTAACATCGCCAAGATCCACAATTTCGGCGCCGGCCGGATGTGTGACCGCTGTACCCGCATCTGCAATCCGTTCGCCTTGCACGAGCACTTCTGCTGGAGTGACTACTCGTCCGTTCTCAACATCAAGCAATCGCGCGGCTCGCAGAATGATTGCCTGCGAAGGCGAAGCCGTGCCTTGTGCGCTTGCAAATCGAGCGGGTACAAAGAGAAGAGCAACTACCGCAACGGCTACTAAGAATGGTCGTTTGGACATAGCGGGAAGATACTACCACCGTTAAGGCAACACCGCCATTGAGTTTCTCATTCACACAGCGGCGACGGACGTTAACGATAGGAGGGCCTTAGCCAGCAGCAATTCAAACGCTGGACGTATAACGCGTTACGTTGTACGATCAAATTGTGATTAAGAGCTTTCGTTCAAAGGCAACGGAGCAACTGTTTAACTATTATCACAGCCCGACCTTCAAAGCCTTTGAGCGGGTTGCTTTGCGGAAGCTGCTCCAACTGCACGCTGCAACAGAACTGCGCGTGTTGGCTTCTCCTCCAGGCAATCATTTGGAGGTACTGAGAAAAGACCGGGCTGGGCAACATTCGATCCGCATCAACGATAAGTGGCGGATCTGTTTCGTATGGACTGACGGCCATGCACATGAGGTCGAGATTGTGGATTACCACTAAAGGGGCACTCACTGATGACAAGACCCAAAACACTGATGGCACCGGTTCACCCCGGCGAAATCCTGCGCGAAGACTTCCTGAAGCCTCTCGGACTCTCAGTGAACAAGCTTGCTTTGGGGTTAGGCGTTCCCGCCACAAGAATCGGCGAGATCATTCATGAGCGACGTCGCATAACAGCCGATACCGCTCTTCGATTGGCAGACTATTTCAGGACGAATCCCGAATTCTGGCTAAACCTCCAGTGTTTCTATGATCTCGAGGTAGCGCGGCGCTCCAGGGCAGGCGCCGAAATTCGGCCTTACCAGGACCCATCAACCGCTGAAATGCGCGCCATATAGGTCGTTCGCGACTATTGAAACCGAGGTTTCTTAAGCTCAGCGGTACACTGTCAGGTACGAACCTTAAGGCTTGATCCGATGTCAGCGCAATCAGAATCTCTGATCCATCTGCTCTCGACGCGCTCTCACAACTGGCGTGATGCCAGTTCTGTTGACGCCCGGGCCCTGGAGAGCGAGTTGCGTCGCCGAATTGAAGGCGAAGTGCGTTTTGATAGCGGCAGTAAAGCAATGTACGCCGTGGATGCCAGCAATTACCGACAAGTGCCAATCGGCGTGGTCGTTCCGAGGTCGAAACAGGACGTCATTAACACGGTGGCTGCCTGTCACAGGTTTGGCGCTCCGGTGCTTTCGCGCGGCGGCGGAACCAGTCTTGCCGGGCAGTGCTGTAATGTCGCGGTCGTCATTGACTCGTCAAAGTATCTGAATCACATCCTGGAGCTGAATCCAGACAGCAAGTTCGCTCGTGTCGAACCGGGAGTCATCTGCGACAGTCTGCGCGACGCGGCCAAGCCATACAACCTGACCTGGGGGCCGGATCCAGCCACTCATAGCCACTGCACCTTCGGTGGTATGTTAGGAAACAATTCCTGCGGCGCTCATTCACAGATGTCCGGCAAGGCCGCCAACAATACTGAAGAACTCGAGGTCCTACTGTATGACGGCACAGTCATGCGAGTCGGCTGGATGGACGAGCATGATTTGGAAGCCGCAATCAGCCGGGGCGGGCGCGAGGGTGAGATCTACCGCCATCTGCGTCAATTACGCAACTACTATCGCCCTTTTATCGAACAGAACTATCCGCGTATTCCGCGGCGGGTCTCCGGCTATAACCTCGATGAACTTATCCCCGGCAAAGACGGCCGCTTCAATGTCGCACGCTCCCTGGTGGGCACTGAGAGCACCTGCGTCGCCTACCTCGAAGCCAAGGTGCGGCTCATGCCGGCGCGCGCGCAGCGGGCGCTGCTACTGCTCGGATACAAAGACATCTATCTCGCCGCCGACCATTTAACGGACATTCTTCCGTTTAATCCCATTGCCCTCGAAGGCATCGACGGCCTTTTGATTAGAAACCTTATAAAGAAGGGCGGGCCGCGCAGCAAGTTTACCAACCTGCTTCCCTCTGGAAACGGCTGGCTGCTGGTCGAGTTCGGCGCCGATCACAAGGGCGAAGCGGAGGATCAAGCGCGTCAATTAATGGCATTGCTCGAGGCCACAGCCGACGCTCCCACTCTTAGCTTGTACATGGACAACGAAAGCCGCGAGCGGGTGTGGTCGCTGCGCGAATCCGGTTTGGGAGCTTCGGCATTTGTGCCGGGGGAACCCATGGCGTGGGAAGGCTGGGAGGATTCCGCGGTTGCGCCGGAGAAAGTGGCGGCATATTTGCGCGATCTCCGCAAGCTTTATGACAAGTACGACTATAGGGGCGCCCTATACGGCCACTTCGGCCAGGGTTGCATTCACACGCGTATCACGTTTGACCTTATGAGTGAAGCGGGCATTCGGAAATACCGTTCGTTCATCGAGGAAGCAACCGACCTCGTCGTCAACTACGGAGGCTCGCTCAGCGGCGAACATGGCGACGGGCAGTCAAGAGCAGAATTTCTTCCAAAGATGTTCGGTCCCGAACTGATTCAGGCATTTCGCGAATTCAAGTCCATTTGGGACCCCGACTGGAAGATGAATCCCGGCAAGGTCGTTGACCCCTATCGCATCACCGAGAACCTGCGCCTGGGGGCCGACTATGCTCCATGGGATCCCCCGACCCATTTCCACTATCACGAAGACCATGGAAGTTTTGCGTCCGCAGCCCTGCGATGCGTCGGCGTGGGAAAGTGCCGCCGCGAGCACGGTGGCGCACCTGATGATGACACCATGTGCCCCAGTTACATGGTCACCCGCGAAGAGCGGCACTCGACGCGCGGGCGCGCCCATCATCTTTGGGAGATGCTGCATGGGGACGTGATCCAGGATGGATGGAACAGCGATGCCGTGCACGAATCGCTTGACCTGTGCCTTTCCTGCAAGGGATGCAAAGGCGACTGCCCTGTCAACGTCGACATGGCGACCTACAAGGCAGAATTTTTGTCGCACTATTACGAAGGCCGACTGCGCAACCGCCAGGCCTATGCCTTCGGCTGGATTGACAAATGGTCACGCCTCGCATCGCTTGCACCCGGCTTCTTCAATCTGTTCACCCAGCTCCCAATCTTGAGCAGCGCGGCAAAGCTGGCAGTCGGCATGCCGCAGTCCCGCGCAATTCCGGCGTTTGCGGCCGAGCCGTTCAAAGCCTGGTGGCGCAAGCGCTCGCCGCGGAACCATGGTCTGCCGCCGGTCATTCTCTGGGCGGATACATTCAATAACTACTATTCTCCTGATACCGCCAAGGCCGCGGTGGAAGTGCTGGAAACAGCCGGCCACCAGGTAATCGTGCTGGATGGCCACCTCTGCTGTGGGCGGCCCCTTTACGACCACGGTTTCCTCGACATGGCCAGGTCCTACCTGGCTAAAGTGCTGGCCGCGATGGAACCCTATCTGCATCTGGAGCCAGCCGTGCCGGTGGTCGTGCTGGAACCAAGCTGCTGCTCGGTATTTCGCGACGAGTTAACGCAGCTGTTTCCCAGTCATCCCGACGCGCGCAAGATGTCGGAAAACACTTTTTTGCTAAGCGAGTTTCTTTCGCGGCGGGCATCGCATTTCCAATTTCCCAAGTTGCAGCGCAAAGCCATTGTGCAAAGCCACTGTCATCAAAAGGCCATCATGCGGTTGGACGAAGAGAAGTCGGTCATGAAGAAGATAGAGATCGACTACCGGCTTCTGAATAGCGGGTGCTGTGGCATGGCCGGGGCTTTCGGCTATGAGGCCGGCGAGAAATATGAAGTCTCCCTGGCCTGCGGCGAAAAATCTCTATTGCCGGAGGTTCGAATGGCCGAGCCGTCAACCATCATCATCGCCAATGGCTTCAGTTGCAAGAGTCAAATTGAGCAGGAAACCAATCGTCACGCGCTGCATCTGGCTGAGGTAATGCAGATGGCGCTTCGCGACGGTCCGCGCGGCCCGACCAGCAGCTATCCCGAACAGCCTGCAGTGGATAAGCAGAAACGGAGCCTGAACCGGTCCATGTTGCGCGCCGGAATGCTCACTGCAGCCATCGGAATTGGCGCGCTTGCGGGTGCAATGCTACTCAGAAGAGGCTGCAAATGACCGGGGTTCTTCACGCACGATCGAAGCTACATCTGGATCGAGTAATGCCGCACATGCTGCAACCACGCGGTCCATACGAAGATCATGGACAGAAAGACGGTAAGGATACTGAACCGAAGGAGCAGATTCTCACGCATCGGCGCCAGTTTGGCCATTAACGCGCCGAGAAGCAGACCCGTCACGAGACCTCCAATGTGAGCCGCATTATCGGTGCTGCCGGGGAGTGCTCCGAAGATGAGGTTGAAGGCCGCAAATATCACTACGCTTTTCAAAGCCCCCTGAATCGCGGCGCGCGGCAGCGAGAACTCGCCCAGATAAAAGGACGCAATCAGTGCTCCCGCTATTCCAAAAATTGCGCCGGAGGCGCCCGCGCAGATACTGACCGGATGCCAGGCAACACTCGTGACACTTGCCGCGAGGCCGGAAACCAAATAGAAACCGGCATACGTCCCGGAACCATAAAGTGATTCTGCCAGTTGCCCCAGGTTCCACAGGCACCACATATTGAATGCAATATGCAGGAAGCCAATGTGAAGAAATATCGAGGTCAGTAATCGCCACCATTCGCCATTCAACGTCAGCGGACCCCAGTTGGCGCCCCAGTGAATCAACTGCTGGGCAGCCGGCTCCGTTGGCGAGACACCCGCCAATGACATGCCCGCAAACACTGCGATGTTGATACCGACCAGAATCTGCGTAATCCTCATCGAAGCGGAATGCTCCCGTGCCCACGGCACAGGCATAATGGGCTGTGCGATATCCTCGCTATCGCCCTGGCGCTGCGCCGCTTCGTGCCGCACACACCATTCACAAATCTTCCTGCCAAACGTCAGCGAAGGAAGTTTGCGGCCGCATTGAACGCAATTTGCCATGGTGATTTTGCGACGAACTCAATAGCAGTTTGACACGTATTCCAGGCTTTGAGGGAAAAAATTACTGTATGCTTACAAACGCCACTGAATCAAAATGCTCTGGTTTGGAATCTTCATACTGTGTCTTCTATCGGGCGTAGCAAGTGTGTGCCGATCTGTCCCCGTGGAAAGGCAATTGCTACTTTTTGCATCTTAACCGCTTGGATTGTTTGTTAATTGGTGACAAGTCTCCGTCCAAGGTTCATTTTGTAACTGCGGCAAGTGGTTCTTTGCGGTATGGTGGCATATTGGGGTGTCTAACGGGAGCAACGGCAGAGCAAAATGCTTTCTGAACGAATTCTGGTAGTTGATGACGAGGAACCGATCCGCGAAATTGTCAGCTCGATGCTGGCATCCGTCGGCTATATTTGCACGCGCGCATGTTCCGGACTGGAAGCGCTCTCCATTCTTGAGTCGGGCCACGAGTTTGAGTTGATGGTCTCCGATTTGATGATGGCCGAGTTGGACGGAATAGGCCTCCTGGAACGTACCAAGAAGAAATACCCGGATATGCCGGTGGTGATGGTCACGGCGGTCCATGATATTTCGGTGGCCCTAAGCGCCATTCGCAATGGCGCCTACGATTATCTCCTTAAGCCCTTCGAACGCGAGCAGTTGCTGGCAACGACGAGGCGCGCGCTGGAGAACCGCCGCCTGAAGCTGGAAAATCAGGCGTACCAGACGAAGTTGGAGTCACTTGTCGCCGCCCGCACTGAACAGCTACGTCATACCATGCAGGACCTGGAGAGGTCCTATGACATCACCCTCGAGGCCTTGGGTGACGCTCTCGATCTGAAGGATGCGGAAACCGAGGGCCATTCCAAGCGGGTAACCGCTTTCACGATTGCCATCGCTCGCGCCATTGGCTTGCCGTCAGAAGATATCCGCGTGATTGCCCGCGGCGCCTTTCTGCACGATGTGGGGAAAATGGCGATTCCTGACGCCATATTGCGCAAACCGGCCAAGCTGACTTCCGATGAGACCTTGATTATGCGGGAGCACTGCCACCGCGGATATCAAATGCTACGCAAGATCCCGTTTCTCAAGGAGGCTGCGGAGATTGTTTACGCCCATCACGAGAATTGGGACGGCTCCGGATATCCCCGGGGATTGAAGGGTGATGAAATTCCGCTAGGTTCCAGGATCTTCTCTCTGGCCGACACGCTGGACGCCATTCGCTCTGACCGGCCCTATCGTCCGGCGCAACCCTTCCCTGCCGCGCGGGCGGAAATTGTGAAATGGTCGGGCAGGCAGTTCGATCCTAGTGTGGTTAAGACTTTCCTTTCAATTCCCGAGACGATTTGGGAAGACCTGCGCCGCGAAATCAATGCGCAGGTATATCAGATTTCTCAGATGCACAAGCCGGCCAAGGCCTCCAACGCGCAACCTCACCTATAGTCGGGCCCTTACAGTCTCGGTTAGCCTGTCTGTGTTAACCGATCGATATCCTGAAGCGGATCAGCGGGGATTATCGGGCACGGTCTCCAATGAAGCAGCCACCCTTGCTAGCGCAGCCTGTATCCGGTCGAGTTCCAGCTGGGCGGCATCATTCCAGCTCAAAATATCCTTCGGTACGAGATGAAGCTTATCGCAAACTCGTCGGACAGCCAATCGGCCGCGTTCCGTCAGGACCAGCACACCTACGCCGCTCAAGCCCAAAAGTGTCACCGGCACGTACCATCTGCGCATTGAACCGTCTCCTCGGTTGTTGTTCAAGACCCCAACATGCTCGACGCAGGCCCAAAATGCGGAGTCTTGGCGATTTCTAGTCTATTACCGCGCAAAATTGAGGTGAATGCAAGAAAAAAAGGCGGGATAAACAGCTTTTTTAACATTCGCAACTGTCTGCACCTGCCAGAACGGCTAACGCCAGAAAGAACGAAAATACAGATTCGAAGCGCGGTATGAACCCCACTTCTGCACACGGAAGCGCCCGACTCTTGGCGCGACTAGATCTTACGGCGTCGGAGGTATCGGCGGTTCGGATTCTCCCGGTGGCTGCGCCGGCAAGTAGGAAGGCATTGCCTGCGCATGCAGGGTCCTGTCTGGATCAACTGCGATGGGATGATTCAGTGCGACATCGATTACCGTCCCCACCGGAAAATGCACGTCACTACCACGCGCGAGAACGCCGATCAAGGTTCCAGCAGCAATCCCCGAGAGCCCCCCAATCCCTACGCCGCGGAAACCGCCGCTGATCGCGCCCGCAGTACCTCCAATTGCCGCCCCTGCCGCTGCATCACTGCCGATGCGCTCGAGATCTTTGCCCTTTTCTGAGTCCTGCTTTACCGTGCCGGGTTCTTTCATGTGAGAGCTGTCGCTGCCCGGCACCTGGTCAATGGCGGCAGCCATGTCCAGCGTGTATCCACTCGGATAAATCAATGTGGTGATATGAAACTGCAGCTCTGCCGTACCCTTGACGCGGCCCGCGCGCTTCACGCTGTCCACTTTGCCTTGGACGTAAGTACCGGCCGGGATCACAACATGTTCGTTGGTTACGACAGGAAACGTGGTTTGGGCATAAATTGCATCGCCGGGCTGAGCGTGCTTAGTCGAAACCGCCTGTTTCAGAGACAAAGGAATTTGGGTGCCGGCGGGGACAATCCACATCGGCTTTGACGGCTGTTCGGGGGGCACGGCGGGAGTTGGCAGATCGGCGCGCGCTTTTAGCGCAGGTTGTTCGGAAACGTCCTGGGTCATTGCTTTCTGCCCTGGCAATATCGCGCAGGCCAACAGGATCGAGGAAATAGTCCTGTACATAGTTCTCTCCGCAATTCTTAACCCTGGCCGTTCACAAAGGTAGCGCAATAGCGTCGCCACTGTCAGTTATTCTACAGATTTCCCCAAGCGGGTTGAAGTTGGAATTGGTCGGGTACGGCCCGGTTTTCGCAGGTAAACTTTACCTGTGACTTCGCGGATACACCTGACCCCGGCGTATGACGAGCAGGACCACCAGTTTGCGCGTGCGTTTACTTTGCTGGCTGCAGCCGCAGAGAACCGCGCCTTCCCCGGAGCGTCCCTAGCGATCGCCCATCGCGGATCTCTGGTGGCCTACAAAGCGGTGGGGCGATTTACCTACGATTCCACTGCCCTGCTCGTCGTGCCGGAAACCATCTATGACCTGGCCTCGTTGACTAAGCCAATCGCGACCACGACGGCAGCAATGCTGCTGTTTGAACGGGGCCTGCTGGATCTGGAGATGCCACTCGAACTGGTGGTTCCTGAGTTCCAGCAGATGGTGAGAGACGACCGGCGCCGTTCACAGATCACGCTGAAAATGCTGCTCGCCCATTCCTCCGGACTTCCCGCTTACGCCCGCTTGTTTGAAAATGCAAATACTCGCGACGCTATGATTCGCGCAGCGTGCGGACTGCCACTGGAGGCTGACCCTGGCACTCGCACCGAATACAGCGATATTGGTTTCATTCTTCTGGGCGTCGCGATCGAACGGATAGCCGATGAACCACTCGACCGC
>JBEKOS010000075.1:0-12265 GCA_049521535.1 Terriglobales bacterium
TCCGTGCAGTAGCGGCTATCGGCACGGGATTCGATGCAGACGAATTTAGCTTCGGGTAGCGGGTCAGTTTGAAAAAGGAAGCGAGCCGGGCGCGCGGCAAGGCGTCGCAAAGTACGCGACGGTTCGCGCGGCTCGCCCAGATCCTTCGCTGAGCAAAGTACGCTTGCTCAGGATGACAATTCAAACTGACCCACTACTCAGCTTCGAGACCGGTTGCCCAGAACGCGCATATTCATAGTGCGCCCTCGTCCAGCGATCAGTTCAAGAAGCTATGCTCAGGCCGGCAAGCGGCAGTGGTTCTTAACCTCTTGGGCGCGAGTGTCCACGTCTTATTGCGGATTCACATGCAATCCGGCGACTTTGCGGAATTCCCCGTCAAAACTCAGCAACTGGCCATCGGCACGTTTTCGCGCAGCGTTGGCGACGGCGGCATCCACGAAGCTAAGGCGCGTTCGCCGCTGATTGCAAAAACAATCCCAACTGTCCAGAAACAGGTCGGAACCGGGCACGAAGTCCAATTCCCCGGCATCCAGCAGGATGCGGCCCACCCGCACGGCGACGGACAGGTCCCTGCGCATGAGCAATACCGATTCGGTCTCAAGGAACACGTATTCGAGGAGCAGTCCCCGTCCCCATGCGCCCGCAAGAAACCGGTCCATCAGAGAGCTTGCCGCCTGATGATGGACATCCCGCTCGTTGTAAAAGCCGATCAGGAAGCTGGAGTCGAGCACGATCATGAACGCCGCCCGTAAAGCAAGGCGTCGATTTCCTCGCTCAAGCGTTCATTGCCCGGCGGAAACGGCTCCGGTTGCAAAGCGCGCAAGCTGGTGCGGGGTTTCCTGGCGTTGATTCGCGCGAGATAACTCCGCATGGCCTCGTTCAGCAAATCACCCACGGTCCGGCCTTGCGTTACGGCGCAGGCGCGCAACTCCCGGTATGCAGCTTCGTCTAAATTTCGAATGGTTGTATCCATCGTTGCATCCTATTGGTACCACATGTAACACAAATCACGCTAGAGGTGCAACGCTTTGCACCGATCTTGGGCTCCGTGCTCACGATCTCGAATCCAACCCTGACAACAGCAGGTGTTCCTTTTCCTCTCTCTGCACCCCGCCAAGAATTCGACCGTTGCGGAAAACAAATCGCGTAGGTCAGGCAAGCACCTTTCTCGGCACCTTTCTCCATACCGAATTGCATGCGCCGATAACCGCCGGTTAGCCCGTCATGCAACCTGAACCCGTTTTTCGGAGTTCTCATTCCGTCCCGATTCAGCCGAGGAGTTGCAGAACGATCTTGCCGTTTTGATGAGGTGCACCAGCAAGCATCTCGTGCGCGCGACGCGCTTCTGCCAGGGGCAGCACTGACCCGACTCGGGCGGAGATCCTGCGCGTCTCAAACAAGTCCGTAACAGTACGCAATCTCTGGCTCGTAACCTCAGCGTAAAAGAACACCGACTGCATCCCTGCTCTTTGGGGAGGTTGCGTGGAGACCACCGATACCAGCCGCCCCCCGGGCTTCACTGCAACGGAACAGCGTTGGACTGTGTCGGCACCCACGGTGTCGAGGACGGCGTCGACCTGAGGCAAGGAGTATTCGAAACCGGCAGCGCTCGAATCAAGGATCGTTTCGACGCCATATGCACGGAGCAACTCCTGGTCAGAGGGGCGGGCAACTGCAATCACCCGCATTCCGGCCTCGAGAGCTATTTGCACGGCATAAGCGCCCACGTTTCCGGCGGCGCTTGTGATCAAAATCGCATCTCCACTCTTCGCCCGGGCATATTAGAAGAGCATCTGCCAGGCGGTGACTGCGACAACTGGCGCCGAAGCTGCCTCGAGGTGGCTCAGGCGCCGCGGTTTTGGCGCGATCATCCCCGCGAATGCGACGGCGAATTCTGCCTGAGCGCCACAGAATTGCGGGTTGGTGACACCATAGACCTCAGCGCCAATTGCAAATTGGCTCACATCAGGACCAACCGCCTTAACGCAGCCTGAGAGGTCGGAACCAAGTGTCAATGGAGGCTGTGGACTTACCTTGCTCTTGCCCTCACGAATGACTGCGTCCCATGGAGCAACGCCGGCGGCAGCAACGCGCACCAGCACCTCTCCTTTGCCTGGCGACGTCTTGGGAATATCTTCGACAACGACGACCTCAGGCGGTCCGAAACGATGGATGCGCACTGCCTTCATGTGAACCACGCCTCTTTTTCACACGAACTCGCTGGACTTTATGCCTTGCGACAACAGAATTCCCGACAGTGAGAAGAATACAAGTGATCGGTCACGGGCGGATTGCCGGCAACCCTTCCGTTACCGGCTTTCTGGCGTCCTACGAGCAAAATGGTCAAGAGGTTAACTGGCGACGAAAGCACAATCCAATGCTCTCCGCTCTTTTTTCGGCGATGCCTCTTTCGGCGGCCAATCCTCGGTGATCATGCAAAAGCGGGCATGTGTGATCATGTCAAAACCGGCCTTGAGGGCAATCACGGACTCGGAGACGCAAGTTCCCGTAATTCTGCACCAGAATAGGGACAAGCGAGAAAACGAGTGGACTGTCCCCAGCAGTCCCCAGCAGTCAGGCAATTTGACGAAATGAATCGCGAAGCCCACATCGCGGCGTCAATCCTGGGTATGCTGCGTTTTCCGTAAACATAATCGAGCACCACCACCGCTCCTCGTCCGGTCGCCCTCGTTCATACTGGCCAGATTCCCTTGACTTTTCAGACCAAAGCGATGGATTATACTGGGGAACAAAAAGCGAATGATGGCTAAGATAAATGGGTAAGACGGTCCCAATCTCCAAATTTCAAGAGTGGAAGGGCTTAGATCGAATTAGCCTAGCAGTCCACGAAATGAAGTGCATTTTTCGTGAGATCACGAAAGATGACTTCGGCTTAGATGGGGAAATCGAGGTGGTCAGTAGGAAGCCTGATGGGTCAGGATACGAAACAACGGGCGGCATCATTAAGGTTCAAGCAAAGTCCGGGGAAAGCTATGTCAAGCAGGATACTCCGGAAGGCTTTATTACGCCCATAAGCAAATCGGATCTTGAGAATTGGTACAACGCCCCCTATCCCGTTCTGTTCATCGTTTACCACCCGCGCGACGATAAGCTTTATTACAAGGAAATCAAGTCGTATGTGTTATCCACGAAGGCAATCTTTCAAGCTCCCCTCCACATTCGGTTCAACAAGGACTTGGACCAATTCTGCGCGGAGAGCTACCGAATTATCGCGCAAGCTGCCAGGAGCAGTCCGCCTAGGGTTTCGCTCGAGCAACGCGAACAGCTCTTCTCCAACCTGCTGTTGGTAAAATACGCCCCGAAGAAACTTTGGCGGGCGCCAACGGATTACCAATCCCATGCGGCCGTCCGCTCCAGTGCTGCGGGGTTCCTCCCTCCATTTCTTGTCGCCG
Source organism: Terriglobales bacterium (assembly GCA_049521535.1). Classification (GTDB taxonomy): domain Bacteria; phylum Acidobacteriota; class Terriglobia; order Terriglobales; family Acidobacteriaceae; genus CAZUCM01. Next base: position 3,414 of record JBEKOS010000075.1, read on the forward strand.
ATGGTTTTCTGTATACACTCGCAGACTTGGTGGACGAGCGGTGCCACCTGCGTGAGTACTGCGACCCAACCGCAATTGAGACGGTGCCCGCCGCACGCTGGGCTAGCGACGACCGTCGAAGGCGGGACTATGTGTTCCTACTGAACCAGTTACTGGGCTCGCACCTTTGGAGGTGCGGCTTAAAATACAATCGAGAATATAAGCGCAATTACTTTCCCCGAAGAAATGATACTGACAAGGTATTTCGAGAGGACTGGTACAACGTTAGGACCGGTCGCTCTGCCCCACCGCGCATAGTAGCAAAGTTCTATGAGTATGGACACGCTCGATTCTGGCGACACTTATCGTTGAAGATTTCCTTCAGGCGAATCGCGAGCTCATGGTTCTTGCTGCTGGAGCCCACATATTTTTACACCGAAGACGGAGAGACCCCTTGCTCGGGAGATCTCGTAGGACCATACACTACGGGGATCAAGGCCCTCGAGCGGAACCTACATGTCCTGAACCATGTCCTTTTTTGGTGCGACATACTGTCTCAACGAAGACCCGCTATCGACCTCTCCTTGTACCACAAGACCATTATGTCAATAGAAAAACAGCCCTTCTCAGGGGTTGCGAGCTTCGCAATTCCTGATGATCCGGCACTGTACGAGGTCGATGACGCGCAACTAACGTTCGTGCACCAGGAGGCCGAGGAATGTACCGAGGGGGACGATGAGTATTAAGCTCGATTACTTACCCGAGCCAAATTTACAGTTTGGCGAATATTTTGAGCACCAAGACGCCAAAACGGGACTGGCGGACTTTGGACCTTTCGGCCTAAATCTGCCTGGCCTTCATCGCGAGCACGTGAAGCTCGGATTCATAGGCACACGGGAGTCTGTTTCGGAATGCAAGCAGTGGATTGAACGATGTGCGATGCCAATTGAAAGCGAGAAGATTAGGCCATCAAGATCGCAGCGAGAACCCCTCGAACAACTTTTTCCCGACCTCGGAAGTGGAGATCCTGAGGTGAGAAGGTACGAGAAGATCTTGAACCGCGATTTCGTGGGGTTCAACTCAACTTCTTCGTTCAAATCCTCTTTTGTCACCAACGCTCGGTGGGAAAAGACGATCCCCGCAACCGACATCAACACAGTCTTGTCGATTGAAGATAAGGAGTCCAGGGTACGCGAGCTGATTGGATTGTTCGCCTGCAATATAAAGACGCTAGCCCAGACAGGGCCTTCGCCTGATATCATTATTCTCGCCTTGACGCCAGAAATCGTCGAAAAGGCCCATAGCGTCAGAATATCTGGGAACTTTTACCTAAACTTCCGTCGGGCTATCAAGGCTGAGGCAATGCAGTGGAATGTCCCTATCCAGTTGCTTCAGAGGCGCACTGTTACGGGGAAAGGCCCGGAACTCCAGGAGGCGGCGACGCGAGCCTGGAATTTCTGCACTGCCCAATACTACAAGGCGGATGGTGTACCTTGGCGCCCGTGCTCGCTCGAACCCGGCGTGTGCTTTGCAGGGATAAGTTTTTATGTCGCTCAAGAACGCGATCGAAGAGTGACCCTGCGATCTAGCGTCGCACAAGCTTTCGACTACCTCGGCCAGGGGCTTGTGCTCCGAGGCGACCCGTTTGAATGGGACGAGGACAAGCTAGGGCGATCCCCGCACCTCCCGTATAAAGCGGCCTACCGATTAATGAAGAGGACTCTTGAGGAATACTTAAATGTCAATGACGCGCCGCCTCGAAGAGTAGTCGTGCACAAAACATCGGAATTCTGGGGACCAGAGCATTTCGGGTACAACGAACTCGAAGGGCTGCAGGAAGGAATCAAAGAAATAAACCCACGGGCTGACATTGACTTTATTACGCTTCGACAGACCCATATCCGGCTGTTCCGTGAGGGCAAGTATCCGCCGCTTAGGGGAACGCTCTTCACGCTAGAAGAGCAACAACACTTTTTGTTTACCATGGGGTACATACCTTTTCTTGGAACCTACCCCGGAGTGTACGTGCCGGAGCCCTGGCAAATTACCGATCGGCATGGAAGTAGCTCGCCCAGAGATTTACTTGCAGAGGTCCTCGCGCTGACTAAAATGAACGTGAATAACTGTTCTTTCGCAGATGGCACCCCGATCACCCTTTCATTCTCCCAGAAGATAGGGGAAATCATGAAGCATATCCCGGAGGACGGAAAAGTGCAGCCGAACTACAAATTCTATATGTAGTGAACAGACCGTCAGAGTGGGGATCTGCCGGAGATCGATTTCCAGAACATAGAATCACCAACTCACGCCTAGGAGCGATGCTGGTGCTCCAGGTGTCGCTTCCGACACTGAGGAAATGCGTCAGCCTGAACCAGGGCACGCCGAGAAACGCATTGCCCATGGATTGCAGGGTGCGGAGGAGTGCATAGATCCTTCGCCTCGTGCGCCACGGCCCTGCGGCTGCAGACTTGATGCCGGCACGAGGCTCAGGATGACAGGGGCTTTGCCGGGTGATTGACATTCCTGTGGAAGCCAGAGCTGCGAGCGGCACGCACGAGGAAATGTGTCAGCCTGAACCGGGACACACCCACAAATACATTGCCTATGGATTGCAGGGTTCGGGGGAGTGCATAGATCCTTAGCCTCGTGCGCCACGGCCCTGCGGCTGCAGATTTGATACCGGCACGAGGCTCAGGATGACAGGGGCTTTGCCGGGTGATTGACATGCCTGTGGAAGCCAGAGCTGTGAGCGGCACGCACGAAGCCGCCATGACCGCCGGTCTCAAACCACCGAGCGAAAGACCAGCGCATGGCGAGGCCCAGATGGGGTACCACGGTACAAAACGGCAGGCCAGTTATTCTCGTGTTTCTCTCTGGCTGCGCCACGCCACGCCGGCGCTTGCCATCGCCAGGCCGGAGCAAGCCAACATAATCAAACGAAATCCGAAGATGAATGCCTGGCGAATGTCTGCCTGGACGGTCGCTGCGGTGCCTGCATCCAGGCTTGCAGGCACCTCCAACCCCCCGAGCTTGACCAGATTCGCGCGAATGGAGATACGCACCGCGGGATCCAGATCCAGCCGATCCAGCGACTTCTCGAGCCTGTGCCCGAACGCCTGCACCATTAGGATTCCCAGAATCGCGATCGCCAGCACGCCCGCCACGCGGGCCACTGCATTGTTGATCCCGGAGGCCGTTCCAACCCGGTCTGGGCCCACCGAGTTCATTACGACGGTGGTGAGCGGCGCCACCGTAACCGCCATGCCCAAACCGAGGACGACCACGGCGGGGAAAAACGCCGTCCAATAGCTGACGCCGATCGAGGGTATGGCAAACAGGCAAAACCCCAAGGCCGCAACCAGCGGGCCCACGAGCAACGGAAGCTCAGGGCCGTGGTGCGCCACTAGCCCGCCCGACCATCGGGAAAGGCCGAACATAAGGAGGATCATCGGTAGGAGGGCGGCGCCCGCGGCGGTTGCGGAGTAGCCCTGAACCTGGATCAGATTCATCGGCAGAAGGAAGAAAGAAATTCCGATCGCGGCATAGAGGAACAGCGTAAGCAGGTTCGCTCCGCTGAAGGTACGGGAGGCGAAGAGGGCAAGCGGGACCATGGGAGAGGTTGCTCGCTCTTCAACGAACACGAAAGCAATGAGACCGGCCGCGCCAACGATCAGACTGCCGTAAACGAGAGGATCGTTCCATCCCAGGCTGGCCGATTCGATGAACCCATAAACCAAGCCCCCCAAACCAAGAGTGACGAGGGTGGCCCCAGGCCAATCGACGTGGCTTGCGCCGGCGCTGCGGCTTTCGGGAACATGCCGAAGTGAAAGGGCTATGACGGCTGCCGCCAGCGGCAGGTTGATGAAAAACACCCAACGCCAGGAAGCATGCTCAATCAGCCAGCCGCCGAGAACCGGCCCAATGGCGGTAGTAAGCGCGGTGAAGCCGGACCAGGTGCCGATGGCCTGGCCGCGGTTCTTCTCATCGAACGAGGCACTGATGATCGCCAGGCTGCCGGGCACGAGGAGGGCGGCGCCGATTCCTTGAATGCTCCTCGCGATCACCAGTTGATGGATGTCCGAGGAAACTCCGCAGCCCGCGGAAGCCAGGGCAAAAATCGCGACACCCAGCAGGAAGATCAAGCGCCGGCCAAAAATGTCACCAAGCGAGCCGCCAACGAGAATCAGCGCGGCCAGAAACAGCCCGTAAGATTCGACCACCCATTGCACATCCACCACCGTGGCCTGAAAGTTGTTTTGGAGCGCCGGCAGGGCAATGTTAACGACCGTGCCGTCGATGAAGGCCAGGCTGGAGCCGAGGATGGTGGCCACGAGAATCCATCTGTGCGCCGTCGCCGTGCAAGGAACTACCACGCTCCCCGACCGGATTACCCCTTCATCGCAAGGCGGTCTCATGCGCGCTATGGATGCGACGCAATGCAAAGTCGGTGCTGAGGATCGCGGAGAAATCGGGGCGGGCCGAAACGTAATCTACATGCAGAAAGGCAGTACCGGTCCGCCCAGATGGAATCATGGGAGACTTCCGGTATAAGAAGCCCCAGGTTAGCTCCGCTTTGCCCACAGCAAGCCAGGACAGGCTCCGCAAACCCGGGTCCCACCGCTGCGCGAAATGATCCTGTCAAAATATTCGATTCTGTCGTATATTTTGCATATGTGGATTCCACGCGGGGTTGAAGCCCGCCTGCTACGCTCCGCGAAGACGCGGCCAGTAGTGGTATTGACCGGAGCCAGGCAAACCGGCAAAACATCCACCTTCCTGCGCCTGTTCCCGAAACATGCTTTTGTCTCCCTTGATCTCCCCGTCGAAGCCGAGCAGGCGGAGAAGGAACCGGGCGCCTTTCTCCAGCGCTATCCGCCGCCAGTTCTTATCGATGAGGTTCAATATGCGCCCGGCTTGTTCCGGCATCTCAAGGTGGCGGTCGATGCCCACCGTACACGCAATGGACAATTCCTGCTTACTGGTTCGCAGAAGTTCACCCTGATGAAGAACGTATCCGAATCGCTGGCGGGCAGGGCCGATATCGTGGAACTTGAAACCCTTTCCTTTGCCGAGATTCAAGCGGCATTGCCTGAGACCAGGGTCGAGACGGCCATCGTGCGCGGCGGTTTCCCCGAGCTTTACGCCAACCCGGACATTGATTCTGTATCTTTTTACAATTCTTATCTCTCGACCTATCTTGAACGCGATGTCCGCTCCTTAACCAATGTTGGCTCCCTGCGGGACTTCGAGAGATTCCTGCGCGCCTGTGCCCTGCGGTCTGCGAATCTGCTGAACAAAGCCGATCTGGCGCGCGATGTTGGTATAGCCCCCTCAACCGCAAACCACTGGCTGTCGATGCTGGAAGCATCCGGTCAGATCGTATTGCTTGAGCCGTGGTTTTCGAATCGAACCAAATCCATTGTCAAGAGCCCAAAGCTCTATCTCGCTGATACCGGCCTGCTTTGCGCATTGCTGAATATTCGGTCGGAGGAGGCTCTAAGGGAATCGCCGGCGGTGGGAGCAGTCTGGGAGACGTTTGTTTTCGCGCAACTCCGGGACCGCGAACGCCGCGGAGGGCACACCGGCAGCCTTTTCTTTTGGCGCGACCGAACCCGCGAAGTTGACTTCGTGGTGGACGCGGGCGGACGGCTGGAATTGTTTGAAGCGAAGTGGACGGAACTGCCCGATGCCGGCGACACCGTGAACCTCGACTTCGTACGCAACGTGGTAGGCAAATCACGGGTTTCCGCTGGCTTGATCGTCTGCCGCACAACCCGCAGCTTTCCGCTTCCGAATGGATTTCGAGCGTTACCCGTGACCGAGCTGAGATGAACCTGCCCTGACGCTGTCGCCGAAAAATCTGGGAGAAGCCCCCAGGTCAGCTCCGCAAACCTGGCCCACCAGCCGATGCCTCAAGATAGCAAGCTGGCGCGTCGCGCCCTTTTGCGCACGCTGCAATCGCCAGCTATACCCTCTCGCTTTCTGCTTACACCGCGATTCGCATTCGCACTGACTATCAATAAACCGGATCATTGACATTCCTGGATGATTTTGACGGAACTACCCCGGATTGGCGCCAATTTACGACGGCGTCTGGGACTTGCCTTGCGACCAGATTCCACGATTGATCATCGGACTATACGACTGTTGGGTACAGGTTCGCTTTGTCCAAGAAGAACAGACTCGATAGGAGGAGAAAGAGATGCTAAAGCACACGGTTGTATTTGCAGCGGTTGTAATTCTTGCCCTGGGTGTTGTCGCCCTGGGCGTTTCCGCAAAGCCTGCTTCCCTGGCCGGATCCTGGCAGGTAGATTCCCGCCATTCCGATGCGAAGCTCACTACCGACGCGACGACGGATTTCGGAAAAACGAAAACGACCGCGACTCTTGGCTTCGCCAGGGTCAACGGCAAAATGACGATCGCGGACGATCCCGCCAGGTCCAGTGTCGATTTGAGGCTCTACCCCGCTACCTCAATGTCGCCATCCATTAATGAGGACGGCCAATTCCTGAGCCACTGGCTGGCGAACCTTTCCAACCACACTCTGGTGTGTTTCCACTCCAAGCAGGTCGCTCGCGGAACAGACGGGCGACTGAAAGCCACCGGCACCCTGACCCTAACGCGGGTGGACCGCAACGTCGAGGCGACTCCGAGCGAAGCGTATGCCGGGCCCGTTTATGGCGATCCCATCATCCACCGGGCTTCGCGCGAAGCCACCTTCGTTTTCGACCTCCCGGGCGGCAACGGAAACGCACAAAAGGACGGTGGTATTCAGGCGTCTGGATCTACGAAAGTTTTTCGCGAGGACTTTCCCCAATTGGTGAAAGCCGTGGTCAACACCTACTGGCCGATGCTGGTGGAGGAAAAAAAGTGTGAAGTGCCTAACGCGACTGAAGCCTATGGCGGGTCCGAGTGCACCGGAACATTTCTGGAAGCGCCCGGGCTTCCTGAAGCGCCTCACTCAGCCAACGCCGAAGATCTTCCGGGCCCGTCGAATTTCAACGAGATCGTCGGGGAACAACTGACGATTCTCCTGCAGATGCGTTTGGCGCCGAAGAGTGGCGAACAGGCGGCAGGCGGGAACTAGACTCGGCAGGCAGCGGCGAGAGCCAACCAGCCGAGCGAGCAAGCGCCGGTCGGGACAACCGCCGCGACCCGCGGCACACCGGGCAGGCAGCCGGCGAGGCCGCAAGCAGTACACGCAGGGACGCTTGGACGTTCGTCGCCAGGCAATGGTAAGCTTATGTTCCGAAGTTTCGCCGGCGGGCTGGTGTGGGGTTTCGAAGTGCGAGAATCCGCACCCGCCACTTGAACGAGACCTAATGGAGATCAGTCGCACAAGTGCTCCCCCAGCGGCAGGCGGCTTGCCCTCCCTGGCGCAGCCGGTAGCCGCGCCGCTTACCCGTGCCGCGATTTTCCTGGTCGCGACCATCGATCCGGGGCCGGCCAATCGCGCCGTCCTGCGCTCGTTCTGCTTAGACGTTGCCAAATTGGTGCGCGCGGTGGAATCTCGCGACCTGGAAGGGGGTCTTTCGTGCGTCGTGGGGTTTGGTTCCGACGCGTGGGACCGCCTGTTTGGGCCGGAGCGGCCGGCCGAGTTGCATCCCTTCCGGGAAATTCACGCCGGAGCCCGACATGCGGTCTCCACGCCGGGTGACTTGTTGTTCCACATCCGCGCCAAGCGCATGGACCTGTGCTTCGAGCTGGCCACTCAGATCATGGCGCGTATCGGGAATGCCGTGTCGACGGTGGATGAAGTGCACGGCTTTCGCTACTTCGACGAGCGCGATCTTCTCGGCTTCGTTGACGGAACGGAAAATCCCCGGGGAGAGGCAGTGATCGACGCCGTGCTTATCGGCGAGGAGGACGCCGCGTTTGCCGGCGGAAGCTACGTCATTGTGCAGAAATATCTCCACAATCTCGAAGCATGGAACACGCTCCCTACGGAGGCGCAGGAGCGTATCATCGGCCGTACCAAGCTCTCGGACATTGAATTGGACGATGCCGTCAAGCCGGCGTCGGCGCATAACGCGCTTACCACGATCGTCGAGAACGGGAAAGAGATCAAGATCCTGCGCGACAACATGCCGTTCGGCCGGCCGGCGCACGGTGAGTTCGGCACTTATTTCATCGGCTACAGCCGTTCGCCCCACACAACCGAGCAGATGATCGAGAACATGTTCGTCGGACGGCCGCCCGGCAACTACGACCGGCTGCTCGACTTTAGCCGCGCCGTCACCGGCAGCCTGTTCTTTGTGCCGTCGACGACGTTTCTCGAATCTGTAACCGTGAGTGAAGATCAGCCCGCGGTCGCGGAGCCTCGCGCTGCCGTGGCAGCGGCCGAGCCCTCTTCATCTTCCATTAGCCCGCCGGTGCGTGAGGGTTCGCTCGGCATCGGTTCCCTTAAAGGAGACACCCGTCATGAATAATCTTCACCGCGAACTCGCTCCAATTTCCGATGCAGCCTGGGCGCAGATCGAAGAAGAAACATCGCGCACGCTCAAGCGGTACCTCGCCGGACGGCGCGTAGTTGACGTGCAGGGCCCGGGCGGTACCGCCCTCTCCGCCGCCGGCACCGGCCATTTGCGGTTGATCGACGCTCCGGGGGACGGCATCCTGGCGAGGCAGCGCGAAGTGAAGGCGCTGGTCGAGATCCGGGTTCCGTTCGAACTGGAGCGCCAGGCAATCGACGACGTCGAACGGGGCGCGAACGACTCGGACTGGCAACCGGCGAAGGACGCGGCGCGGCGGATCGCTTTCGCCGAGGACGGCGCCATATTTGAGGGCTATGCCTCCGCCGGCATTGGAGGCATTCGTCAGGGCACCAGCAACCCGATCATGACACTCCCGGCCGATGTGCGCGAATACCCGCA
>JBEKOS010000076.1:0-12126 GCA_049521535.1 Terriglobales bacterium
CGACTGGGCCAGCTCAGAGCCACATCGGAAATCGAGAGGTGAATTTATGAATATACCCATGGCCGTGGTCCGCGATTTGCTGCCCGTGTACGCTGCGGGCGAGGCCAGTCCCGAAACGTGTTCTCTGGTTGACGAAGCGCTGCACGAGGATGCCGCATTAAGAGCTGAGGTGGAAAACCTGCGGGAAATTCCGACTCCCCAGGCGGGACCCCCCTTCGACGCCGGCCGCGTGAGCATGGAACGGACGCAGGCCCTTCTGCGACGGCGCGGTTCGCTGATGGCGTTTTCCCTGATCGCCAGCTCGGCTCCTTTGGCGCTGGTGGGCCGCAACTGGACCCCGTTGCTGCTGGGAAGGCCGATTTCGTTGTGGATTGCCGCGGTAGGCGCCGTGGCCGCAACCGTTGGTTGGGCTTTTTTTCTCCGCAACGTGAGCCGGCTTCGCGTTTTGGGATTCGAGCCACGATTCCGCTTTCGTATCCGGCTGGCCTGGGCAATCTGTTCCTGGTGGTATTTCACCGCCGTTGGGCTGCTTGCGTTTGAATGGTCCGGCGGACCCTTTGTTCCATTGGCTTTATTGGCCGTGCTCGGCGCGGTGGTGCTATTTCTGCAAGGCGGCTGCAATCGCCGGGCTCGCGGGTGAATTAGACATGCACATTACGATGATCGGTCACAGCACGGTTCTCCTGGAGACAGGCGGTAAACGTCTCATTACGGACCCCTGGTTTGGTCTATACGGCAATCCGGGCTACGCGCGATTGGCGCCGCCCGCCCGAACCCGGCAGGAACTGGAGAACGTCGACGCGGTTCTGGTGTCGCACAACCACTTCGATCACATCGATGGCACGTTCCTGCGCCGGCTGTCCCCAACCGTTCCGGTGCTTGCTCCCGCCACGTCGGCGTTAATGACGCGGTTGAAAGGTGGCCGCAACGTCATAGGGATGAAGGTCTGGCAGGGTTGGCGCCTTGGCGATATTTCGATCACCGCCGTGCCTGCCCATCACATTACCTTCACCGTCGGGTATGTGATAAAAGCCGAGGGCATGTGCGTCTACTTCGCGGGCGATACATACTTCGGCGGATTCATGGAGAGGATTGGCCGCGATCTCCGGCCGGATATTGCTTTGATCCCGGTGACCACGTATCGCATCCCGATGACGATGGGCGAAACTGGCGCACTGCAGGCAGTGCGCGCACTGACGCCTAAGATAGTAATTCCAATTCACCTCGGGATCTCGCCGCGCCTGCCATTGCTTCGCACTGGCCAGACTCCGGAGAGCTTTCAAGAACGCGTGCGCCGGGCGGGGCTTCCGACGGAGGTTGTAATTCTGCATGAGGGCGAGAGCTACGTTGCGTAAGAGTCCAGAGAGTAGCGACGGTCTCCACCGGGGCTGTCGGCGTGCGCCGATCGTTCGCGTGATGGGGCGGCTTGGCGGCCTTCGTGGGGAGCCAGTTACTGGCGCCCCCTCGTGAAGTGCCGGAGGCACGGCAGAATTTAGCCCAGGGTGAAGCGCGCGTGTTTGGTTTAAGCGCGCGGGAACCCTGGGTACACTCGCAAAATGCCTTCCGAGTCCCATAGGGACGGCACGAAAACCTCAACACAATTGGGAACCTATTCGACTCTTAGCCGAACGGCAGTGTCGATCTTGATATGAATCTCGGCCAGTTCCGCAAGAATGGATTTCAAAAGGTCGATCATTATCTCAGCTTGTTCAGGCGTCATATATACAATCTCCCTCTGCGATACTTAAGCAATCACAACTCCCAGTTTTCTTGCCGGTCAGTTCTTGCGCCTGCGTACTTTGCGACGCCATCGGGGTCTCCAACGGGCGCCGTTCTTGCGCCTGTTGGGGTGATAGAGCGCGCCCGGCTCGCTTCCTTTTTCAAATTGATCCACTACCTCCCGCTTGGCTTAGCGTGCTGCTTCGCACGCGCCGGAGCGGCCGCCTTCGGTTCGTCCACAGGAGTTGTTCCGGTGCGATCGAAGGTGGCGCCCGGAGGCACCAGAACGCTCTCGACCTGCTGGCCTTTCCCTACGTTCGTCACCAGGTCAATGCGTTCGGGGTCGATTCCCTTCGAGCCGCTGAGATATTTCTTGGCATTGATCGCGCGCTCCGCGGCGAGCTTTTCTCCGTGCTTCTCCTTCTCTCCCGATTCGCCGATCAGCACCAGCTTGGCGTCCGCCTGTTTGGTCAGACTTAGGGCAATGTCGTCCAGGCAGGCCTTGGCGGCGTTATCGACGCGCAGCGGCCGCTTGGCGTCGCGTTCGAACGAGAGCGTGCACAGGTTCTCGGTCGGTGGCGCTCCCGCCTTGGTGATCGGCGGAGGTGCGACCACATGCAGGGTGGTATAGCCGTGGCCGGACTGGCCCAGATCATCGGTATCTGTACAGTCGATGCGGATGTCTTGTTTGTTCACACCCGCAGGCAGCATGCCGGACTCGGTATGGATTACTACCGTGCTGCCGGTGCCGGTAATGGTTCCTTCAGCCGGATGGAACGAGTACGTGAGTGGGCGGCCGGCGGCGCTGAAGCCGTGGCCGATCACGTTCGACTTGTCGCCCGGTTCGACGGTGCCGGGATCGACCTCGCATGTGATGGTCGGCGGCGGGAATTGCTTGACGACGAAGTTAGCCGAGCATTCGGCGGTTTCCCAGGGCCTCTGGCCCACCGTGACATGCCCGGTGACCTGGTAGTTTCCGGGGGCAACGCCTTTGGTATTCACCGTTGCCGCCTGGGAGGTGCCGCTGATTACGCCACCGGTTGTCGCCCATGACCATTTCGGAACTTTCTTGCTCGAGAGAGCAAGATTTGAGGTGGTGGCCGTGACTTGAACCGGATCGCCGGGAAACATTTCGGTCGGCTGCAATGAGCAACTCAATCCCAACGGTACCGGGGGTGTGATGCGGCCCAGGCGCAGCACCAGGCCGGCGCTGGCGCGTGCGCCGTGGAGATTGAGCGTCCCGCCGGTTGCGCCGAGCACGCCTACCGGGCCGTAATCGACGTGGGCGTACTCAAAGTCAGCCTGAAATAGCCGGACGGCCAGTCGGTCGTGAAACACATGCGTGCCCAAGTCGAGTCCGCCGCCTGCGGCGCCTCCGGGGCCCCAGGTGCACGGCTGCAAGATGGGACCTCCCACCTTCACCTCGCCTCCGACCACGTGCAGGAACGGCTGGAACGGCCCGGAGAGCGGGAAGCGCACGATTGGCCCCGCGGCGGCGCTATAGATGCAGTCGTTGGGACCGCCCGGGTGCACTCCGCCTTCCACTTGTATGCCCCAATGCCGGCTGAAGTAATAGCTCACGCTCCCCAGAGCCCCGGCGTCAATCGGCTTCAGCAGAATTCCGTTGACTCTGGCGAACGGATCAATGAAAGAGTAGCCGGCGAAGATGTCGACGCGCGACGGCGTGAACTCCTCGTTGCCGGCGGAGTTGGATGACGCCGGCGCCGGGTTGGTCGATTGCTGCGCAGCGGCCGTGAGCGGCAGTGCCAGCAATACCGTGAGAGCGAGTAATGACGTCAGCCAGAGTTTCACGTCGTGCCTCCCATTTTGCATTTCGCTGCGGCGAGAGCTGAGGCTGCAGAGAAAAGCAAGACATAGACCATTCCTGGTTTTCGATTACCCAATTACCCAATTTCTCAATTACCCAATCCCCGTGCTAGTTCACCACCAGCGTGACCGAAGTGGACTGCGTAAGCGTTGCTCCCGTAGCCGTGCTGATGGCAGTGATGCCGATCGTATAGGTTTGTTCCTTCGAGCCTGAGCCAGAGCCCGAGCCCGAAGACCCGCCGCAACCGAACAATCCGATCATGATGAGAGCGACTGCTGCCATGCAGAGCAGACCTGCCAGCCCGGACATTCCTCCAGGCGTCTTCTTGCGCTTCAGCGCGCCCAACAGCAGCGCCACCACGCCGCAGCAGTCGAATGGCACGACTAAACGCGCCAACAGCGCGGCTGCATTGCTGCCCAGCGGCGAGGGTTTTGAAATCCGAAATCCCAAATCCGAATTCCCAAATATGCGTAGCACGGCATCCGCAGTCGTCGTGGTAACCGTCATTGTGGTTTCCGCGTTGCCGTTCAACCCAAGCGTCAGCACGCTTTGAGCAAAGCTGCAGGTTCCGTCTTGAGGCTGTCCCGAGCACGCCAGGGTCACCGGTCCGGCGAACCCATTCTCTGCCGCGACCGTCACTGTATACGTCGCTGTAGTTCCTCCCTTCACTGACTGGGAGGAGGGAGTCGCGGTGATGCCGAAACCTGCGCCATCCCCCGTCAGCTCGACCGTCATCTTCCCATTCACAAACACCAGCATGTAGTTCGGCGCCTGCAGGGAACCTTGGGTAATGAAAATGGGGTAAATCCCAGCCGGAGAGGTTGAGGTTGCCGTGGTCGTAAGAACGGGTGTGCCTGAGGTCTCGGTGTCGCTGCCGACGAATCCGGTTATGGTGTAGGTCAGCGTCGGGACTGTGCCGCCATAGGGCATGGCGAGATTATTTGCCGTCACCGTCAGCGTGCCCAGGTCCACCACCTGGTTCAGGACTGCGCTGGCGCTCCCCGCGTAGCCGCTGTTGCCCGAGTAAGCGGCGGTAATCGGATGCGTCCCTGCCACCAATGTCGATGTAGTGTAGGTGGCCGTGCCTGCTGCCAGCGACGCCACGCCGAGCGCATTTCCGTTGTCGTAGAAGGTAACCGTTCCAGCCGGTCCGGACAGAGGGCTCACCGTGGCCGTGAACGTTACGGACTGGCCCTGGACGGAAGGGTTCAGGCTGGAAGCCAGCAGGGTCAGCGTTGTGGTCGGCGCGGTGGCGGGCAGCAGCTCCGCAAAGACATAAGAGGTCACGTTTCCGATCTCCGGTGAATTTCCGGTTCCCCTGGAGGTGCTTTCCGGAGTGCCTTCGTCTCCGTAGGTGGCATATACATAAACCACGCGCACGCCGGGCAGAACGGTGCCTAACTGGAAGCCGAAGGTCGCCGGGTTGGCGCCCGCCGCGCTGGCATCGGTCGCCGCCTGCCATGCTGCTTGCGTCGTATCCAGTTGGTAATAGACCGCTGTTGGCGGCGGGCTGACCGGCGAATAGGAACTGGTTACCGCGGCGGTAAACGAAGGAGTCGGATTGGTTGTGGCGAAGATGGCCAGGCCGTTCACCGTCTGCGAGTCAATTACACCCTGCACCACGGCCGTCAGCGGAGCCGTCTGGATGGCGTTCGGTATGAGCAGGCTCACGCTGCTGCTGGCGTTATCGGCCACGTACACGCTGTTGCTCGCAAAATTGATGGCCAGGGCATTAGGGTTGCTTCCCACCGTCACCGCCGGCTCGACGGTGCTGGTTGCCCCATCGATCACGGAGACGGTGCCGGCCACCGAATTGGCCGTATAGATGGTGTTGGTGGCAGGGTTGGCGGCAATCGCCACCGGATCCAGGCCAGTAGCCACGGTGGCCGTGCTGTTGGTGGCCCCATTGATTACCGTCATGTTCGCACTGCTGCCGTTGGAAACATAGACCGTATTGGTGGCCGGGTTGACCGTGAGGGCATTCGGCGCGCTTCCGGCGGCCAGCGTGCTCGTGCTGTTGTCGGCGCCATCGATCACGGTTACTGTGTCGGCGCCTTGGTTGGCGACGTACACCAGGTTGGTCACCGGGTTGACGGCAATCGCCACCGGGTCAGCACCCGCGGCAATGGTGGTGGTGCTGTTCGCCGCGCCGTTTATGGCCGTCACGTTATTGCTGCCCGCGTTGGCCACATAGACCGTATTTGTCACGGGATTGACGGCCGCGGCGACCGGGTTTGTGCCCACGGCAATGGTGCTGGTGCTGCCGGTCGCGCCGTTTATGGCGGTTACGTTATTGCTGCCGCCGTTGGCCACGTAAACCATGCCGGTCAGGGGGTTCACGGTCACGGCGACGGGCGCTGTTCCTGCCGTCACCGTGCCCGTCACGGTATTGGTGGCCCCGTCGATCTCGGTCACGTTATTGCTCCCCTGGTTGGCCACGTAAACCGTATCGGTCACCGGATTCACTGCCACGGCAACGGGATTGGTTCCGGCCGGCAATGTTGTCGTGCTGCCGGACGCGCTGATCACCGTAACATCGTTGCTTTCGCCATTGGCAACGTACACTGTGTTGGTCGCCGGATTTGCCGCCACCGCGTTGGGATTGGTTCCCGCAGCCAGCGGAGCGGCGGCGTTCGTCGCTCCGTCAATCACGGTGACGTTGTTGCTGCCAAAGTTGCCGACATAAATCTTGTGGGTCACCGGATTGACTGCCACTGCATGGGGGTCGCCTGCGTCCGAAACCGTAGCTCGCACCGTGTTGGTGGCCCCGTCGATCACCGCGATGCTACCGGCCGCACTCCCCGCCTCGCAATAATCGAGGCCACCCCCGGGGCCACAGTTGGACACATAAATGGAGTTGGTCAAAGGATCCACGGCCAGGGCCACCGGCTCGTTGCCCACCGTCAGCGTCGCGGTCACGGTATTGGTGGCTCCGTTGATCACATTGACGACGGGAGCAGCGGTCTTATTGTTGGAAACGTAAACCATGTTGGTCAGCGGGTTGACCGCAATCGCCGTAGGATTCGAGACCAGGCCGCCTACGGTGATGGTAGTCACGATCGCGTTGGTTGCCCCGTCGATGACCGTCACTTCGCCCCCATTGTCATCCGCTACATAGACCATATTGGTCACCGGGTTCACCGCGATGGCATTATTGTCGTTGTCGCCGGGAAGCAGGGTGGCAATTACGCTATTCGTGGCCCCGTCGATCACGAGCAGGTTGGTGCCCGGGGAGCCGACGTAAATCCTGTTGGTCACCGGGTTGACCGCAATTGCCTGTCCGTTGGAGGTGCCGGCTATGTTGGTGGTGCTGTTGTTTGCGCCATTGATCACCGTTACGCTTCCGCTGGTAACGTACGCCATATTGGTCAGGGCATTCAGCGCAACCACGTCCGCGCCTCCCGTGTCGACCGTAGCGGTCACCGTGTCCGTGGCGCCGTCGATGACGGTTACGCTTCCGGCGATAAAATTGGCGACGTAGACCGTGTTCGTCACCGGGTTTACCGCGATGGAATTAGGCTGAGTATCCACTCTGAGCGTGGTAAGCGTGCCGGCAGCCTCGTTGATCACCGTGACCGTGCTGTCTCCCTGATTGACCACGTATATCTTGTTCGTCACCGGATTCACGGCCATGGCCCAGGGATTCAATCCAGCGGGAACCGTCTTGGTAATTGTCTGCGCGCCCAGCTCGCCCGGCAGCGTGCAGCACAGCGCCATCACCGCCGCTACGCAGGCGAGACTTGCCGGAATTGACGGGCTTGCCTTGCGACGTGAACTGTCGGCAGCGGCCTTGCCTGTCGATTCGATCGAAGTTTCCGGTGCTAAACGCCGGCGGCAAGTCGCACAGATTGAGCTCATATCTCATTCTCCCGGGCCTCCCTAGGGCCCGATCCCGATCATTTATTGGTTCTTTTGTAAGTCCACAATCAGCTCGACCGACGTGGAATGCACCAGCGTGCCGCTCGTGCCGGTGACCGTGATGGTGTAATCCTGATGCACCGTCGACGGACACCCGCAACTGGTCATCCCCACCAGCACCAGCGTCAGGGCGACTAAGCCCAGCACCCGAAGCGACCGGCGCCGGCGCCGCTTCGCATTTCTTCGTCCCAGCACCCCTGCCAGGAACACAGCCAGCCCGCTGCAATCAAACGGCACGATCATGCGCGCAAACAGTGCGGCCGTATCGCCGCCATGCGCAGAGGGTTTTGAAGTCCCAAATCCCAAATCCGAATTCCCAAATCGTCGTAGCTCCGCGTCCGCCGCTGTCGTGCTCACCGTCATGGTGGTTTGCGCCGTGCCGTTGGCCACCAGGATGACCGTGCTCTGCGCAAAACTGCAGGTCGCATCGGCCGGCAGTCCGGAACAGCTAAGTCCAACGGGGCCGGCAAAGCCATCCAGCGAGGTCACCGTCACGTTGTAGGCCGCCTCGCTTCCGCCCTTCACGATTTGTGCGGCCGGGCTGGCGCTAATGGCAAAATCGCCGGTGGCGACCGGCAGCAGCACCACCTGGTTCAGCACCGGACTGGTGCTCGGCGAATAATTGTCGTCGCCCGAGTAAGCCGCGGTCATCGGGTGGGTCCCTACGGCCAGTGATGAGGTGGTATACGTTGCCATGCCCGATGCCAGTCCCACGGTTGCCAGAGCGGTCGAGGCATCGAAGAAGGTTATGGTTCCGGTTGGGCCTACGGAGGGATTCACCGTCGCGGTAAAGGTCACTGACTGGCCAAATAGCGACGGATTCAGGCTGGAGGCAAGGGTTACCGAGGTCGGCGTCGGCGGCAGCGCCAAGACCGCAAAAACATAGGCGGTGATGTTTCCGATCTCAGGTGCCTTTCCGATGCGCTCCACCCACGACGCTCCCGTGGTAGCTTCGAGGCCATAAGTAGCGTAGGCGTAAACGACGTGCACGCCCAGTGCGACACCGCTTAACTGGAAGCCGAAAGTTGCCGGATTGGCGCCCAACGCAGTTGTGTCCGTCGCCATCTGCCACGGGCCCTGCTCCGTGTCGAGTTGGTAGTAGACCGCCGTCGGCGGCGGGGCGATCGGAGTGTACGAACTGGTTGCCACAGCGGTAAATGATGGGCTCGGGTTAGTGGTCGCGTAGATGGCCAGGCCGGCCACCGTTTGCGAGTCAACTACTCCTTGAACCGCCGTAGTCAGCGGAATGGCGGCGATCGCATTTGGCGTGAGCACGGTGGCATTGCCGCTGCCGCTGTTGGCGGCGTACACCGTGTCCGTCGCCGGATTCGCGGCCAGCGCCACCGGAGCAGTGCCGGCGGCCACCGTGTTGGCGGCATTGCTGGCCCCGTCGATTGCCGTGATGTTGTTGCTGCCGCTATTGGCCGTGTACACCTTGTTGTTCGCTGGGTCGATGGCAATCCGGCTGGGCGCAACGCCCGTGGATACTGTGGTGGCGCTATTGGTTGCCCCATTGATGACCGTCAGGCTGCCGCTGAATTTGTTGGCCACATAGACCGTGTTGGAAATCGGATCAACTGCAATCGAGGACGGCCCGCCGCCTGCCGCTACCGTCGCTGAGACCGTATTCGTGGCTCCGTTGACCACCGATACACTGTCGCTACCCAGGTTAGCCACATAAATCATGTTGGTTACCGGGTTCGCGGCTACCGCATCCGGCTGGTTTCCCACAGGGATGGTCGAGGTGTGATTGGCAAACCCGCTGATCACGGTCACATTGTTGCTGCCTTCGTTGGCGACATAGGCCGAGTTGGTGATCGGGTTCACGGCAATGGCCGCCGGATTCGTTCCCACCTCCACGGTCGCCGTGCTGTTGGTGGCCCCGGCAATTACCGTGACGTTGCCGCTGTCGCTGTTGGCCACATAGATGGTGTCGGTTGCCGGATTGATGGCCACGTCTACGGGCTGTGTCCCGGTAGCGACTGTCGCCGTGCTGCCAGTCGCTCCATTTATGACGGTCACTGTGTCGCTTCTGAAGTTGGCCACATAGGCTGTGTTGGTGACCGGATTTACCGCCACCGCGTCCGGGTCCGTCCCCGCCGCTATGGTAGTGGTGCTGTTGGTAGCCCCGTTAATGACGGTCACGTTGTTGCTGCCGCTGTTGGTGAGGTAGGCAGTGTTGGTGGCCGGGTTGACTGCGGCTGCGCTGGGATTGGTTCCCGCCGCCACTGCCGTCGTGCTGTTGACCGACTCATCGATCACCGTGACGGTGTTAGCGGTCCCATTAGGTGTATAAAGCTTGTGGGTCACCGGATTTACGCCATAAACCGAAAAGTCCAGTGCCGTATCTATGACGGAATTGGTGGTGCCGTCAATCACGGTGAACCCGCCCCCCCCCCCCGAAACGAAAATCCAGGTGGTCACCGGAGCGAACGTAAGCACAACCCCCAGTCCGGTCACTGGTATGGTTTCCGTCACTGTGTCGGTTTCTCCGTTGATGACCGAGATCGACCCGGGCCCCCCACACGACGGACTTGTTCCACAGGAATTCAAAACGTAAATCGTATTTGTCGTCGCGTTCACCACCAGGGCTGTCGGGACCAACTGTACAGCGATCGTGCTGGTGCTGTTGGTGGCGCCGTCGATCACGGTAACGGTGCTGCCGCCGGCACCGGTTACATAGACCTTATTAGTCACCGAGTTGACGGCCACTGCCGCGGGGTTCAGGCCCGCCGCCAGCGTAGCTGTAACGGTATTGGTAGTGCCGTTTATTACCGTTACGGTCCCGCTTGCGATTGAATACGGACAATATGGGCCCGAGATCCCGGCGCAGTTGGCCACATACACCGTGTTGGTCAGCGGGTTGACCGCGAGTGCCCAAGGATTCGGGCCTATTGGCACCGTCGTCGTCTCAGTATTCGTGTTCCCATTGATTACACACAGGGTAGCGATACCTTTGTTCGCAATGTAAATGGTGTTGGTTTGTGGGTTGATCGCCATCGGGCCGCCACAATCGCCGGTTACCGTAGCCACAATCGTATTGGTGCTGCCGTCGACCACGCTTAGGCCATTCTCAGTCTCTAGGTATGCTCTGTTGGTTACCGGATTAGCCGCAGCAGTAACGGTGCCTACTGTAGGGATAAAGTTAACGCCGTAAGTTTCCCCGCTGATGATCGAAATCCCCGAACCGTCGCCTCCGAAATCGGCAACGTAAATGCCATCATTCGCCAGGTTCACGGCGAGCGCTCCGGGGTCTACGCCAATCGTAGGGATAACCGCGGTTACCGTCTGCGCAGAGAGCGCACGGGCCAGCAGCAGGCAGGTCAGCGCCGGCAGGAACAACGCCATCGCGAACCTGGCCGGCCACGATGCTCGGCTGGCAACGTGCGGTTTGGGCTGAGCGGTGTGGTCAGTTATCTCCGGCGATGGAATGCGGGAACCGCTGCGGCGCGCAGGCAACAGCAAATCCCGGTGGCGGCGAATAATGTTGGCACAACAGACTGCGCTCATGAATTTGCCTCCCCCGCAAATCGACTAGTGCGCTGAATGTACCCCTATTGATATACGCAATGTCTGCCGGAGTCAATTGAAAGCTGTTCTGCGTTGGATGCTTGAGTTAATGGCCAATTTAGACATTGGACGATTTTCTCGCAGCCAGGATTACATGCGCCAGAGTAAAGATTTGTGTGCCCAGAGGGCAATAGCACTCAGGCGAGACAAACCGTGTCCCCCCAGCCCCTTTTTGCCTTGCTCTGTGTCTCGATGTCTCTGTAGCAGGTATTGTTTTTCCCTGTCGCTTGCCGAGATCGGTCAGAATAATTCGGCTTGCGGTCGAAGGCTTTGCCCGCTAGAGACCGAGAGCGAACGCTCGAACCTTACCCTGCCTGCGTCCAGATAACCCCGAACACTCTCCATCGCAATCCATCGTCGCCGCAAGCCCTCTGCGACCACACCGGTGGTATTCGATCCGGCGAACGGGTCCAGTACCAGATCGCCCTCCTCGGTCAGCATCCTCACGAAGAATTCAGGCAGCGCGGCCGGGAACCGAGCCGGGTGCATTCTTAAACCAAGCTCCTTTGTGCGTTTCGCATACTCGTCATTGGCTGCGTTGTTGCCGAACTTAAGCATCGACTCAGGGACTGGCAGGTCTAAACCCTGCTGCGACTCACCCTCAATCACGTTTGGAGGAATGGCTCCGCCGGCTCCGACCTTGTCAAAGGAGTCCCGAATGACATGGCCTGAAGGGCGGACCGTTGGCCGAACCCCCCTTCGGCTTAACCGGATCATGTCGGGACTATATTCCTTCAACTCGCGAAGGTTGCTTGCTTTCGGCCAGGGTGTTTTGGAGAACCACCAAACATATTCAACAGAATCCTTGACGCGGACTCGGCGAACGGTTACCCATTCGGCTGGCATCGGCATTTTCGCAGGGTTGTACCAGAAACACTCTTGCGCCAGGTGGAACCCCACCTCTTCCACCAGCGCTATGAGCAAATGAAAATGGTAGGGGGGAAGGGTCGGGGAAAGGGTCAGGGGAAAGGGTCAGACTGAGAGCCTGTCGGAAAGAAGTTTTTAGCCGAACGCAGACAAAGGGCCGGCCAAGTCAATGAGGCCGGAGCTAGCTCGTTCCAGGGAGCTGAATCTCGCGGATCGTGCTTTTT